>JABJAN010000094.1 GCA_018666135.1 Alphaproteobacteria bacterium
CATATATTTCTCCTTTTTTGTAATGCTGGTTTGTAATGCTGGTTTGTAATGCTGGTTTGTAATGCTGGTTTGTAATGCTGGTTTGTAATGCTGGTTTGTAGTCAATAGCCACCTATATCAAACAGCTATGCACTGCAAAAATCTTCTCCACAAAACAATATTTCAATCTAAATCTATTATTTTTTTTGAAAAAATTTTATTGTTTTTATCTGCGGCTTTGACCTTACATGAAAGCCCTGTTAGAAACTAGAATAATGATTAGATTAAAATTAGAAAAAGGTTTATGAGCTCTATGTTACAATCATTGAGAACAGGGTCTAAATCACCCATTATGAAAATCTTTTTGCTTTTTCTTGCAGGTGGCTTTGCTATATGGGGAATTGGTGACGTTTCAACAGGTCTATTTGGACCAGGAGACAAAGCTATAAAAGCTGGCAGTGAATCTGTTTCAGCAGTGCAAGTGGCAGAAGAATTTGATTTTGTAAGGCGCTCTCAATATAGCGGCGTTTCAACAGGAGATGCAATAGAATTTGGTTTGTTAAGTGACGTAATATCCAGAATGGCGCGCACCACTCTATTTGAAGCAGAAGCAACAGAATTAGGAATTGTTTCCACTCGCTCCATGCAAAAATCTGCCCTGTTAAGGCAAGCTGCTTTTCAAGATGAAACAGGCGCATTCTCACAAGGTCGTTTTATTAGCGCGCTCGCTCAAGCTGGTCTTTCTGAGCAGGATTATCTAACACAATTAGATAAGACTATGATTTCACAGCAAATTTCTGACACGCTTACTTTAGGAGTGAGATTTCCTGAAAGCCTGTCCGAAGAATTCGCTAAGTTCGAATTAGAAAGGCGCAAAGTACAATTAATTTCTTTTGATATAAATCCAGATCAGCAACCTATACCCGAAAACACGGTTCTTCAAAGTTGGTTTGAAGAAAATTCAGAAACATATGCTGCTCCTGCACTTCGGGATATAAAGACTTTAGTTATATCGCCTGAAACATTATTAGATGATGTAGTTATAACAGATGCAGAGTTGCAGGAAGCATTTCTGCAGCGAGGTGAAGAATTCTCAACACCAGAACGTCGAATTGTAAAACAAATCTTATTTGATACATCTGAACAGGCATTAGCTGCACGAAATGCGATTGATTCTGGTACCAGTTTTGTTGAAATAGCAAATACGCTTCTTGGTTTAAGCGAAGAGGATATTTCTCTTGGAGATGTCACCTACACTGATGTTGAAGCTGCAATGGCTGATCCTATTTTCAATGCAGAAGCTGGCGAGCTGATTGGTCCAATTGACTCTATTTTTGGATTTAATCTGGCAGTAGTCGATTTGATAATTAAAGGAAATAGTAACTCGTTTGAAGATGTAAAAGAAGACATAAGAGAAGTTTTACAAAACGAAGGCGCTGTTGCACTTGTATATGACAAGCTTAATGCAGTTGAAGATGCGCTTGGCACGGGTGCAACTTTGGATGAAGTAGCTGCACAAAATAATTTTCAAACTTCTATAATTTATGGTGTCGACCAACAAGGTAACACTATTGATGGAGTTCCTTTTGACGGAACAGACGCTGCACTTGTTGGGTTAACGGAGTTTCTGGAATATAGCTGGGATGCTGGTTTAGATGAAATAAGCACTGTTGTAGATGCTGGTAATGACGTTTATTATGTAGTGCAACCCATTGCTGAAAGCTCCCCACGAACACGAGATTTTGATGAAGTAAAATCGCGTGTTTTGGCTGATTATAACTTACAAAATGCAATTGCAACAAGCAAAGCAGAAGCAGAAGCCCGTTTACGTCTTGGGCCGTCTATTTTTGATAATGTTACACCAACGAATGGCTTTCGTCGTTCTGGTGTTGGCTTAGATAACGAAAATGCACGCCTTGTTGCTCAGACAGCATTTGGACAATCATTACTTGCCGCAAGTATAATTGAAACTGGGTCGCAAATTATTATCGTAAGAACCGCTGAAATAGTGCCAGCAGACACTACAGAAGTTGCTGACACCACATCTTTTTATTCTACTCAATTAAACATAGCAACATCCCGAAACATATCTGAGGCTTTATCTGCAAATTTATCAGAGACACATAAATTGGAGCTTTATCCTGGTATGGTTCAGCAAATTTTATTGGGACAAAGCAGTCAATAATATCAAGCATGTCTTAGAAACAATTTAAGGCCCAGATATGAATAATATTAATTCTCACTCAGAATTTGAGCCCTTTGTAGAAAATTTCTTAAAGGGGAAAAATCAGATTTGCTACAAAGTAATGCTAGCTGATACACAAACAGCTGTTGCTGCTATGTTGAAATTATCAGAACAAAGTTCATATTCTTGTCTTCTTGAATCTGTAGAGGGAGGCACGGTGAGAGGTCGCTTCTCTGTGATAGCAATTGAGCCAGACCTTATTTGGCGATGTAAAGGGAGTGTTGTTGATATAAATAGAAATCCATCTGAACAGCCAGATAATTTTATATCAGTGGAATCAGAAAATCCATTACAAGATTTAAGGTCTATTTTAGCTGAAGGTGAGATGGAAAACACCTTGCCTCTTGCCCCAATGGCTGCTGGTTTATTTGGATATTTTGGCTATGATATGATACGCCATGTTGAGAATATTCCCGATAATAACACAGATGTTTTATCCCATTATGATAGTGTCTTTATAAGACCTTCAATTGTGGCAATTTTTGATAGGCTTGAAGATACAATCACGCTTGCAACACAAATACGATACCAATCAAAACAAGCGCCTGAAACTGTTTGGAAAAATGCCTTAAAAAGAATTGAAGCAACTGAAGATAAATTAAATTCAGCTCTAACCACTAATAATGTACAAAACGGCAAACAAAAAACATCTGAATATTTTGATAAAGTATCTGCAAATTTATCAAAATCTAAATTCATGGAAATGGTTCAAGCTGCTAAGGAATATATTTCTAAAGGAGATATTTTCCAAGTTGTATTATCACAGCGGTTTTCTATCCCCTTCTCCTTATCTCCAATGAGTTTATATCGAAGCCTTAGGCGCTTAAACCCATCTCCGTTTCTGTATTGTTTTCATTTGAAGAATGTTGGCATCGTTGGCTCAAGCCCTGAAATTTTAGTGCGATTACGTGATGGTGAAGTTACTATCAGACCTGTTGCTGGCACGCGCAAAAGAGGCGCAACAGAAGAACAAGATAAACAGAATGCTGCTGACTTACTAGCAGATGTTAAAGAACGTGCAGAGCATCTAATGCTGTTAGACTTGGGACGAAATGATGTTGGTAGGGTTAGTATGCCTGGGTCAGTTCGCGTAGGGTCCAATTTTGAAGTTGAATATTATTCTCATGTTATGCATGTAGCATCTGAAGTTAAAGGCAGGATTCGTCCAGAATTTGATGCAATTGATGCATTAATGGCAGGGTTTCCAGCAGGCACTGTTTCAGGTGCGCCAAAAATTCGTGCCATGGAAATAATTGATGAGTTGGAGCCTGATAAGCGCGGTATATATGCAGGTGCTATAGGATATATTGGCGCTGCTGGCGAAATGGATACCTGTATTGCGTTACGAACTGCCATAATTGATAATAATCAAATGCATATTCAAGCTGGTGCAGGGATAGTTTTTGACAGTAATCCGCAATCAGAGTTTGAAGAATGTCACAATAAGGCACGTGCCCTCATTAGGGCAGCTGAAGATGCAATATTGCTTGCTAATAAGAGCAAATGACACTCACCTCGTTATTGAGTTTTTCCTTATTTGCTTTTATGGCAGCACTCACCCCTGGTCCTAATAATTTAATGCTCGCTGCTTCTGGCGCTAATTTTGGTTTCTATCGCTCCTTACCTCACATTTTTGGCATTTGCATTGGGTTTGGCTTACTTGTTATTGCAGCAGGGCTTGGTTTAGGTAGCTTTTTGCATATATTTCCACAAATTTTTTTCTTTTTAAAATATATTGCCTTATTATTCTTGTTTTATCTTGTTTGGAAAATAGCAACAGCTGCGTCACCAAAGTTTTCCCAGAATGCTAAACCAATGAGTCTTCAGACTGCTGCCCTATTTCAATGGGTTAATCCTAAAGGAATAACAGTGGTTATAAGTGCAATAACAGCCTATCTCGATGCCGCAAGCAATATCTGGCAAGCATTACCTATCATGTTGTTTATTTTTATTTTGATGACTGCCATTGGCACCAGCCTTTGGACTTGGCTTGGTAGCATCATCTCTGTGCATTTATCTAATACAAAGCAAAGAATTATCTTTAATTATTGTATGGCAACTGCGTTACTCATATCTATGCTACCTGCTATTCTATCTATTGGAGATAGCACCTAGCGCTGTGTTATACTCACAACCTTATCTAACATTTTAAGAAAAATAGA
>JABJAN010000095.1 GCA_018666135.1 Alphaproteobacteria bacterium
CAACAATATGTTCGCTAAACTGACACGGACCATTCATTTCAATTTCTGCATTTGGAGTTATGAATTTTACAGGTTTTTCAAAAACTTCTTGAAGCTCTGCTGTAAGTTTATCAAGTTCTCTTGCCTCAGCTGTATTAACTAATCTGGCATCAATTTTATGGGATTCTTTAATGCCTCGTAATGTTCTTTCAATCAGCAATACAGACCCAGATGTGTCCTTTATAACACGCCCATGCCACCCTCTTTCTAATGGCGGAGTTAATTGATCTAGCCTCTTTGCAAGGTAAGATGCGGCATCTGCATTATCTAACATATTTTGGTTAAGCACCCCTATTATTGCGGCTTGTTCTAAAACATCCCGATTAGTTACAATACGCATTAACGCATCAATCAATCTGTGCGTCCTTGCCGCTTTATCTGCTGCAAGCTGTAAGTCACTATTTATAATTTGCATTCCAGATTCTGTTTGCAAGGTAGCCCCTTTTAACCCTGCCTCTATAAGATATTCATCAAGTG
This sequence comes from Alphaproteobacteria bacterium, assembly GCA_018666135.1. Classification (GTDB taxonomy): domain Bacteria; phylum Pseudomonadota; class Alphaproteobacteria; order Puniceispirillales; family Puniceispirillaceae; genus UBA5951. The sequence goes on from JABJAN010000095.1 coordinate 517, forward strand.
CGCGCTGGTCTTTCAAATAAACCTCAGACTGTCCTCTTTTGGCTCTGAATAATGGTGGTTGGGCTATGTATAAATAGCCTGCATCAATTAAAGGTCTCATATGTCTGAAAAAGAATGTGAGAAGGAGTGTGCGAATATGACTGCCATCAACATCCGCATCACTCATGATTATGATTTTATGGTAGCGGGCTTTTTCGATATTAATATCTGCATTTCCTACGCCAGCGCCAATTGCCGTAATTAATGTGCCTATTTCGTTAGAGGATAGCATCTTATCCATTCTGGCACGTTCCACGTTCAGAATTTTTCCTCGTAAGGGAAGAATGGCTTGGTTGCCTCTATCTCTGCCTTGTTTTGCAGAACCACCAGCAGAATCACCCTCCACTAAAAATAATTCAGCAAGAGAGGGATCCCGCTGTTGGCAATCTGCTAGCTTTCCAGGCAAACTGGCAATATCCAACACACCCTTTCGGCGTGTGAATTCTCGTGCTCTTCTTGCTGCTTCTCTAGCAGCAGCAGCCTCATAAGCTTTACCTACAATTTTCTTTGCTTCTGTTGGATTTTCTTCTAACCACTGACTTAACAAATCGCCCATACTTGCTTCAACAATTGGTCTGACCTCTGATGACACCAACTTATCTTTTGTTTGTGAGGAGAATTTAGGATCAGGCACTTTAACAGAAATAATGGCAGTTAAACCCTCACGTGCATCTTCTCCTGTAAGCTGTACCTTTTCTTTTTTAGCAATACCTGTTTGAACAGCATATTGATTAATAATCCGTGTTAATGCCGCACGAAATCCTGCAAGGTGGGTTCCACCATCGCGTTGCGGTATATTATTGGTAAAACACAAAGTATTTTCATAATAAGAATCAGTCCAAGCAAGAGCGAACTCAACAACAACATCCTCTTTTTCCATTTGCAAATGCAAGGTTGTATGGAGTGCAGTTTGAGATCGGTTTAACCAATCAACAAAGGCTTTTAATCCGCCATCAAAATGAAATTCACTGATTTTTTCTTCCGCATTTCTTCTATCTGTAAGTCGAATGCGCACCCCTGAATTCAAAAATGCTAATTCACGCAATCTTCGCTCAAGCGTGTTAAATTCAAAATTAATATTCGAGAATATATCTTCTGATGGCATAAAGGTTATCATTGTCCCTGACTGCCCATTTGCAGAACCAGTATCTGCAAGCCGTTCTTCTGCCTCTCCTTTTCGGAAAATCATTTGATGTTGTCTATCATTTCGCCAGATGGTTACCTGAAGCCATTCTGATAATGCATTAACAACAGAAATGCCTACACCATGCAAACCACCAGAAACTTTATATGCGTTATTATCAAATTTTCCGCCAGCATGAAGCTGAGTCATTATTACCTCAGCAGCTGAAACGCCTTCCTCAGAGTGAATATCAATTGGAATACCGCGCCCATTGTCAGAAACGCTGACTGATCCATCGCCATTTAATTGCACTTTGACAATATCACAATGTCCTGCAAGCGCTTCGTCAACTGCGTTATCAACTACTTCATAAACCATATGATGCAATCCAGAACCATCATCTGTATCACCAATATACATACCAGGACGCTTACGAACGGCATCAAGTCCACGCAGTACTTTAATAGAATCTGCGCCATATTCATCTTCATTAATCTGGTTGTTTTCTGAATCTGACATTACTTCCAGTTCCTTTTATGAGCAGATACCCTGCAATTAACTAATTCTACCATCATTTACGTATAAATACTGTGCTTTTGATTTAAGAGAATTAAAACTATTCTCATCACTTCCACTATACCATACTTGACCTGACATAGCAGCACATGCATCAAAAAGTGCTTCCCTTCGCCATGGATCTAATAATGCTGCAACATCATCTAGCAATAATAATGGCGGCTTTTTTAATCTATCTGATTGCAAATGAGCATGTGCTAAAATAAAGCTGATAAGTAGCGCTTTTTGCTCTCCTGTTGAGGCTTCTTCTGCAAATTGATTTTTCTGAATGTGCGTTACCCTTATATCAGATGCGTGTGGACCCATCATTGAGGGATCGCCTGCCTCGCGATTTTGTTTGGCATTTTGCCTAATTTTATCTTCAAGTTCCAGCGCTGG
>JABJAN010000096.1 GCA_018666135.1 Alphaproteobacteria bacterium
CCTGCAACTGTTAGATTATCACTAAAGCTGGCAGCCCCTGTCACAGCCAATGTGCCACTGACCGAGGTGTTATCAATTAAGGTTGTACCTGCAACTGTTAGATTATCACTAAGACTTGTAGCCCCGCTTACTGCAAGTGCACTTGACTGGATGGTATCGCTTACAGTGATATTATCATAAACGCTATTCGTGTTGGTCGAGGTGAGCGTTCCAGAAACATTTAGATTACCTGTAATAGTTGAATCACCTGTGACAGCTAATCCGCCAGCAGTTACCGATAGCCCACCAGCATCGACAGTCACGCCATTATCAACATTCAATGAGGAAAATTCAGCTAAGCCAGACGAACCCAACGTTGTAAAATTTGAGTCTCCTGTAACATCTAATGTACCTGTAAGCTCTGAGTTTCCAGTGATATTAAGAGTAGTAATAGAAGTATTATCCAAAGTGCTAAGCCCTGTTACACCTAATGTTCCTGATATAGCTAAATTTTCATTTATTGTCATATTATCAGTATCAAGGGTGCCATTAATGCTAAGCGTATTTGCCAACATATCACCCTCAATTAACGGATCTGAAATCGTAGCGCTTTCTGAGTCTATTATTAATTTGTAACTATCGTTGGAAAGTGAAAATCCAGTATCATTTCCAATAATTATGTTGCCCTGTCCAGATGTAATACTGCTTCCAGAATCCCGTCCAATAACAATGTTATCATTGCCTGTGGCATTACTTAAAGTAGAGCTACCAATTGCAACATTGCCTGACCCTGATCCAACAGAGGCAAGCGTTGCATCTCCTATTGCTATATTTTCATTGCCAGAGGTTAATCCGCTGCCACTATTATCTCCCAAAGTGATGTTTTGAGAGCCCCCCACCAACGCATTTGAACTATTATCACCAATAGCAATATTATTTTCACCAGATGTTAAACTTCCAAGTGAGGTTGTTCCTATCCCTATGTTATTTGCCGAAGAAGCAGAAGAAGTATTTGCCGCCTCGTCTATAAAAATATTGGCATATGTTTTTGAGACTGTTGCTATAGAGCCTAGAATAAGAAATAACGTCAAAATTTTAGTCTTCTGCATTGTCCTTATTCCCCTCAACCCAATTCACTATTCATTCGTGATTTAAAGGCACTGATAAATATTGGCTACTATTCCAGAAACATTAGATGCGGCAGCGTTCTCATCTGAACTTTGCACCTCTATGCTAGTGGTTGCACTTGCAAAGGCATCGTGATCTTCGTACAGTTTTAATACTGCAATGGCATTACCACCAATCAACAAAGCTCTGTTCTTAAGGGACGTAATTGCTTGATTATAATCCTGAGAAATTGCCAGACCTAAGGTCATCATTTTATGGCAACTTTTTTCAGAATTCAGGATGCTATCTGCACGCATGATGATTTTTTCTGATCCAGCAATCGGTTCATCATAATTCTGTTTTGGCATTGTTTGCATATCAACCACATTAGTTTTTACCGTTACCTGATTAGTGGTTTGTTGCACTTGGATTGGTTCTGACTGCTGAGCCACTTTTTTATAAATTGTATGATTTGACGTAGCATACGGGGTAGTTGACAGGCTGCAAGCAGCAATCAGCAACAAGGCAGGAACAAAAATTAATCTTTCGAATTTGAACATATCACCGTCTCTATAAAAAAGTTTCATAGTTGTTTTAACGACACATAATTCTGTTTTTTAGTTTTAATTTTTAAATTTTGGAATAAATATCAGAAGCCACAGGCGTTTATGATTTGATAAACACAAAAAATAAGATAATTTGGGAGAAAAAAGCATAGCTTATTTTTACAAATCAACGTTACAACATAAATTATGTCAGTGGAACAATCAGAAGATTACGGAAAAAGCATTTGGTTAATGTGCGGCGCTATGTTTATGCTGCCCGTTTTAGATTGTTTTGCAAAATTATTAGGAGAGAATGGGATGTCCCCTGGGCAGATTGTTCTTTTTAGATTTTCTTTTCAAGTTTTGATTTTAGTTCCAATTTTAGTATTAAGAAAAGAGTTCAACCTTAACTTTGCTCATTTCTGGCTGCAGCTGCTTCGTGCGCTTGCAATGGCACTTGCAACCTTTTGTTTTTTTATTGCCATAAGCCATATGCCTCTTGCTGATAGCATTGCCATCTTTTTTGTGGAACCAATGATTTTAACTATTTTATCGGCTATTTTTTTAGGTGAAACTGTAAGACTAAGACGGGTTTTAGCTATTATTGTTGGGTTTATAGGAGCAATAATAATCATAAGACCACAATTTAATAATGTAGGAGTAGTTGCCTTTTTACCTTTAATAACGGCCACCTGCTTTGCTACATATATGTTAATTACGCGCTACTTTTCTCAAAAAATATCCCCTATTCAGATGCAATTTCAAATGGGTTTAATTATAGTTCCTCTGGTAGCTATCTTTAGCCTTATTTTTCCATCTACAGATGAATTTATTATCATACTGCCAAATTGGTTTGAAATACAGCTGTTGGTGGGTCTTGGTTTTGTTGCAACCTCAGGACATCTTTTACTTGTACTTGCAACAAAAAAGGCACCTGCAAATCTGCTTGCCCCTTTTCAATATGTTGAGATTATTGGGGCAACATTACTTGGCTTTTTCATTTTTGGGGATATTCCAACGCGCTACACCGCAATTGGTATTTTTCTGATTACGCTATCTGGATTATATCTGTGGTTCAGGGAAAATCAGTTGCAGAAAAAAATCTGAGCCTATTTTCTGCTATCCCCGAACTTGATATAAGCCAACATGCCTTTTAGTTAAGTCAATTCGCATTTCCTGCCCGATAGGCAAGGCAGACCTATGCTGACATTCACTCCTCTCGCATATCTGACACCCAAGTCCAATTGGCACAGCAGCAACAGATTTTTCTGCAACCATCTTGTCTGTATAACATAATTCTTTTAGATAACGCACATCACAACCAAGCGCTATTGCAAAGACAGGTGCGCCGATATAGGCAGCCTCTGTGCGCGGTTTCGACACTGTTTTCGTAATCGTAATAAAACGGTGTCCATCCTCTAATTCGGCAACTTGCACTTGTATTTGTTGCGGTGTTCTGAAGCTTTGGTGGGGAATCCATCTCGCACATGACCCCCCATATTTAGCAAACTCAACGCCGCCTCCAGATAATCGTTTTGATATATGTCCTGCCTCATCCACTCTTAGGAAAAAGAAAGGAATACCACGAGCGCCTGGTCTATTTAAAGTTGTAATCCTATGACAAATTTGCTCAAAACTTGCGCCAAATCTATATTCCAACTGCTCCAAATCATATTTTGTTTCCTGAGTAGCAGCAAGAAAGCTTTCATATGGCATCATCAAACACCCTGCAAAATAACTTGATAATGTTCTTTTTAGTAAATTCTGACTCTCAATATTGATTATCTTTGATTCTTCTACAATAGAGTCAATTTCCGGCTGACATCGAACCAAAGCTATTTGAACGCCTAGTTGAAATAGCCTCATCTCCTCTGGCATCGCTTCTGACAATAAAATTCTATTTCGGTGGAAATCAAATTGCCGCAATAAACTTCCCATTACGGAGATTGGCATTACCCTAGTTTGAATAGCGTGAGTTTTATAAACCCATGCTGCAAGGTCAGCGAAAACAAAACCAGCGCGCAAATTGGCTTCTTTTCGGCATTGCTCTGCTGCTATTTCAAGTTTATCAAAATAATTTCCAGAACTTTCTAAAAAAGCTCTTACATCTTCCAACGGCTTTGGCTTAACCTTCGATACATCAACGCGTTGCTCACTATAAGCAGCATCTCGCATTGTCTCATAGGCATCAAAAAGACCAATCATTGTTTGAGCAGCCTGACCGTGCTGATTGGCAAGTGAATGCAAATCACGTCTGGTCAGGCTAAATTCTTTCATAGCTGGGTCTGAAAATATTTCTGTTAAACGGACAATTAATTTTGCACTGTCATCTTCTGAAATATCCCGAAGGTCGATGTCATAAGTCTGTCCAAGTTTAAAAAGTAGGGGCACTGTTACTGGCCTGGAATTATTTTCCAACAGATTCAAATATGATGCAGATATACCCAACTCATCTGCCATGTCAGCTTGACTAAGATTTAAATTCTGCCTCAATTTGCGTAGTTTTGGTCCTATTGTAATTTTACCAACTGGAAGATCAGCCATATAGCCCCCCTCTTTTAAAGAACTAATTTCAATAATTAGTAAATAAATGATTCAAATAAATTTTACAATATTTTCTTTTTTAAGTTTGTAAATATTTACAATTTATATTTATACACAATTTAACTGGCTTATTTAAAATAGTCTGATAAACCAATTCCTAATTGATTATCAAAGGAGAAAAAAATGACATTTACATATGAGCAAAAAACACAATCACATGCCGATCGCTTTTCACATGTGACACGAGACTATTCAATGGAGGATGTTGAAAAATTATCAGGCTCAGTTCAAATTGAGTATACCTTGGCCAAAAAAGGTGCAAACAAATTATGGGATTTACTTCATTCTGAAGATTATGTTCCAACTTTGGGTGCGATGACTGGCAACCAAGCGCTACAACAAGTACGTGCTGGATTGAAATCAATTTATTTATCTGGCTGGCAAGTAGCAGCAGATAGCAATACAGCTGGGTCAATGTATCCTGACCAATCTATTTATCCAGCTAATTCTGGACCTGAGCTTGCGCGCCGTATCAATAATACCCTACTGAGAGCTGATGAAGTAGATGTGCTTGAAAATGGCAGTGCAACTAAAGACTGGTTGGCTCCAATCGTAGCAGATTGTGAAGCAGGTTTTGGCGGCGCTCTTAATGCATATGAGATTACCAAAGCCTATATTACTGCCGGGGCGGCAGGAGTGCATTTTGAAGACCAATTAGCAGCTGAAAAAAAATGTGGCCATATGGGCGGTAAGGTACTAGTTCCAGTTCAACAAGCTGTAAGCCATCTTAACGCTGCAAGGCTAGCAGCTGATGTATGTGGCGTTTCCACCATTATCATGGCAAGAACAGATGCAGATAGTGCAAAGCTCATTACATCGGACATTGATCCAAGAGATAAACCATTTATTTCAGGAGAGCGCACAGAAGAAGGTTTTTATAGATTAAATGATAAAGATGCATTTGATAGATGCGTTACCAGGGGATTGGCTTTTGCGCCATATGCAGATTTGCTTTGGATGGAAACATCAAAGCCTGATTTAAAACAAGCAAAAGACTTTGCAGACGCTATTCACGCAAAGTTTCCAGATCAGATGTTAGCATATAATTGCAGCTCTTCTTTTAATTGGTCATCATATATGAACGCAGAAGAAGCCCTTCAATTCCAAAAAGCACTAGGCGAGATGGGCTTTAAATTCCAGTTCATCACATTAGCAGGGTTCCATTCTTTAAATCATGCCATGTTTGAATTAGCAGATGATTACAAGAATCGTGGAATGGCTGCTTATATGGACCTCCAAAATGCTGAATTTGCGGCAGAATCACGTGGCTTTACAGCACATAGACATCAGCGGGAAGTAGGTGCCAGTTGGTTCGACGCAGTTTCTGTTGCAGTCAAAGGTAATCCATCAACAACAGCTTTAGAAGATAGTACTGAGAACGCTCAATTTATCAAAAACACAAGCCAGCCAGCAAAGACTGAAGCAGCAGAATAGAGGATAAAATGACTAACTTTACACAAGATTTAAAAAGCAGCTCACAAAAAACTAAGACGGAGCAAATCATGAGTTCAACTACCAGAAGTACAATTTCACCTACAGAAGATCAAAGCAAAATTACCATACTTGCTTCTAGCTTTTCAGAAGCTGCTATCATGTTCCATAAGCAGAATTTATCTGCTAAAGGATACCGCCTTACATCCAGAATTGAATCACACAGGTTTTATACAAGTGAAGGCTCAGAATTATCTGAACTATTTGAGGGCAAGCCTATATATGCGGTTACTTTTGAGTATGATTCAAAATTAGTGGAACAAACATCCACAAATTAATTCAGTGTTATTTTACCTTGAAATTATAACTAAAAAAAAAGTCCCTTTTGGGACTCTTTTTTTGGCACCTAACACATCACCTTATTGATCTTGTCTATCGGCAGCTATTTGAACTGGCAAGATTACACCAGAAACAACAACCAGTGCAGAAATACAACTCAATATAATAAACAGAGAGTTCATCATCATACCAGACTGCAATAATATACCGCATATAGGCAATACTGTTGCACCAACTACCAAATTTAACATAAACTTGAGACTCAATGCTTTTGCTCTCAATTCATCTGGAACATATCTAGACAAGATAGTATCTGTAATTGGGATTTGACCAAAAACGAAACTCATTGCAATTAGCATTGCAAAAAATAAGGTTAGATCTGTAAATTGGGAAGTTAAATAAATAAAAAATATTTGCCCAACACCGATGCTAAACAAAACCCATTTTGGCTCTATTCTATCAATTATCCACCCAACAGCAATTTGAGTAAAAGAAGCGCACCCATAAACAAGTGAAGCTAGCAAACCTGTGATAGCAACAGAACTAGATAGATTTAGCATAGATATTTCAAAATATCTTGGCACCACAAACGTCATCGCGCTAAATACAAAACCACCACTAGCAGTAGATAAAAAAACGGCTCCTAAAGCCAGTTTCCAATTTGGAGAAAAACCAGAATGCCGCACTTTATGCGTAGTAGCACTCTGCTGCTTTTCTTCTTGCAATGAAGCAATAAACGCTATCCCATAAAACAAGCAAAATATACCAGGGATAATAAAGCACATACGCCAATCCCCCCAGGTAAGGATAATGCCAGCTATTAATGGCGCAGCAGCAACACCCATATTGCCAAAAACGCCATTTATACCGAGACGAAAGCCTATTCTACGATTGCTCTTTATCAGCATGGCAATGCCAACAGGATGATAAATAGATGCAAAAATCCCGATTAAGCCAATTGCCGCTGCAAGTTGCCATACATTTTGTGCAAACCCAGCAAGAATAGCAGCAAAACCAATTCCAAAATGATAAATTACCAATAAAAGAGATCGTGAAAACTTGTCAGCTAAGCTTGCAGCTAAAGGCGCCACACCGCCAAAAAGTACAAAACCACCTACGCCATACATAATAATTTCATCATAATCCATACCGAAATTACGCCCAGCATCATAGGCAGATTTCGCAAAAATCAACATAATAAAATGATCTAAGAAATGACTAATATTAAGATAAATATCTTTAACTGTTTTGAACTGAACAGGTGCAACAATATTTTGGAACATTTAAAAACTTTCAAAAAGGTTTACTATTTTGGCGAATTTTCTAGGATAAATTAAGATTTAAATAGTTCTAATTTTTAAAAATAATATAATATTGCCATGACATTTGCACAGATTTTTTTATGAAGCATCTTTTGCCTAGGCTTATTTAAACTTAATAGTAAAATTATCTTATGATTTTTAGCTCACAAACTTTTGCTGGCTGTCCATGAAAATTAATAAATCAGGTATAATAACGGCGTTTATTTTCAAGGCAAAATCTCACTGCCATCCCAAGCAAAACATCTCCCAGTACTCTCTGCAGATAATTTCTCAATTACCGAAAGTAATTGCTGTGCAGAATAAGAAGCAGAAAATAACTTACTATTAGCGACATTATTTTGAAACGGTTTTGATAAGTTACTATCTACGGTACCTGGATGAAGCCCCACAATTATAGCCTCTGGATTTTTTCTAGCGATCTCAATCGATGCTGATTTAATAACCATATTCAATGCAGACTTTGATGCCCGATATGCATACCATCCCCCTAGTTGATTATCTGAAATACTGCCTACACGTGCAGATAAAACAGCAAAAACTGATTTAGATTTTCTATTTAATTCAGGCAAAAAATATTTAGCAATAAGAGCAGGTACGATTGCATTTACTTTAAAAAGCCGTTCAAAATTATTTGCTGATAATTCTCTTAATGATTTTTCTGGTCTTATATTGTGCTCGTGCAATATACCTGTTGCGACCAAAACCAAATCTAAAGGCATAGTAGCCGCTGCCAGAATTGAAGCTGATTGAATAGACGACTCATTTTCATAGTCAATTTGGTGATAATGAAGATTATTTACTTTTACGTCTGGAATTCTTCTTGAAAAAACAGTGATAGTAGCAGACGGATATTGAGCAGATAATGCTTCAGCGAATGCGCTGCCAATCGCCCCGCCACCGCCAATTATAGTGATATTCTTAGGGTGCTTCATATCTTGCGACCTCAACCAAACTAATATTATTAAAAGTATTTTAACTATCATAGTCTTATCGATAGGATTTTTAATTACTTTTTTATCATATACGTAGTAAAGGTGCGTTTTGCTCAATCGAGGAGGAAATATTATTCTTCTGCGCATTTTTACCGATAGACAAATCTATTTATAAATTTCGCGCCTATCCCCAAATTTACGAACACGGGTTCGCCAATTCTTATAGCTACTTGGTTTTAGATTTTCACGCATTAACTGCTTTACTTGCTTATCGGAAAGTCCATATTGCAACTCAATCTGCGCAAAGCTCGTATGATCAGATAAAGCCATTTCTACGATTTCGCTAATTTCATACTCAGATAGTTTTTTATCTTGCATCACAACATTATTCCAATTTAGTTAATCTGTATTTCACTGAATATATGCGCAAACTGTGCCCCGTGCATATCCCTGTCCAGTCTACTTCCTTGAAAATATTTACGCTGAAAACTAATTTTTATTACCCTTAAATCATCAATCTCAAACCGCTTAATAAGATTTTCAGTAATTAACAAATGTTTTGCTGCAATGGGAATAGTAAGCCCATTTTTAACGCGTTGATAATTTATATCATCTCCACAGAATAAATCTATCGTAACCCAAAAAGGTCCTGCATTTTTAGAACGGATAGTTTTTGTAATTTCGGATAAATAGTACATTTAAACCTCGTCAATCATCAAGGTAAAACCATCGCACGGATTCTCAAGACGCCAGGTGTGGTTTAATGCAAATTCATAAAAGGCACCTCTACTGGAATTAGCGGGTGAATAGGGAAATGCTGTAGTCGGCATAGGCTCATTTTCTGATAGCGGTAGATGTAACAAATACGGGTTTACCAACATTGCGATATCGTCAGCATGATGCTGACTTTCTGCTGTAATAATAACACACACACCCAGTTCAGTTGCCATATTCACTGAAAATTCTAATTCTCCTAAAGCGGCATTTTTGCCAATCACTCTAAAATCTAATTCGTATGATGATTCACTCCTCAAACTTGATTGCCTAATTTTCTCATTACATATTGCAGATAGTTTTGTAATCCACTTATCTATATTTTTAACGTAATGCGGCTCTCTTACTATTGTTAATAATGTTGTTTGGTAACCAGATAATTTTGCAGCTTCCAATTTTACTGTATAGCTTTCTGACTCATGCCATAAAGAGCCTTGAACACGCACGCGCCTTTCATCTAACGCTTGATAAGAGGATTCTGTTACATCTAAACACCCCCCTGGTTCTGTAAGCAGAAACGGATCTGCATTTTCATATAACATATGGGCCGCAACCGTCTCTGGAGTACAAAACGCGTTTTGTGCCATTGCTTCTACGGTAAATCCTGTCATATCAATTTCAACCAAAATAACACCTGATGACGGATTAGTTGAACAAAATGCGCCACATTCTGCTATTTTAGCTGCATGCCAACTGGCTCCAGCATTCGCATTATTAGACAAAGGCAGTGCTGCTATTAATGCTGTATCTGTTGCCCGTCCTACCAAAATAATATCAGCTCCTGCTAAGAGAGCTTCTTGAATTGGCTCAACCCCTGCTGAAGAAACGATATGGGTTATTTTATTTAATGCTTCTTGCGTGATGTCAGGCGCTGGCTCCAATGCGGTAATTCTACTTTCATCTACAGCTTGCATAAATTCAGAAAGTTCTCTTTCACAATAGATTCTCGCTATTTTTACGGAATGTCCAAGTCTCTTTGCTATTTTTACAGTCATCTCAAACATCATATCAACGCCATCATTGACACCACAAGTTCCGCAACTTCCTATAATAAGCGGGATGTTGTTTTGATTTCGCGCCTGCATAAGAATTCGCCATTCAGCTTCGCATATTTCATATGAGTATTTTGAGGTTCCAGATCCAAGATAAAATGGGCCGCTATCTGTAGAACCGCCGTCAATAGCGATAATATCTGGTTTGCGTTTCAACCCTTCGTTAAGCGCATCTTCGCTAAATCCCAATCCAAGCACACCAGATGGTACTAATATTTTTGTTGATTGTACCATTTATCTTATCACCTACTTAGAAATAGTCAGCAACCGCCTTAAAAATATTGGCACTATAAACCCAATGATTGCAGCAACCCATAGACCAATGGAAATCGGGGAAGAAAATAGATAAGTAAAATCTCCATCAGATAATACCATTGCGCGTCTAAGGCTAACCTCCATATGACTTCCCAGAAGAATACCTAGAATTACAGGAACTGTCGGAATATCCATTTTTCTGAGAAAAAACCCGACTATACCAAACAAAATCATCAATAATAGATCAAAATAACTTCCAGATAAGGAATATATTCCCACAAAGGAAATCATCGTCACTCCAGGCAAAAGAATAGCAGCTGGCACCTGCAAAACTCGACTAAAGACTTTAACCAATGGCACATTAAGAATTAACAATACAATGTTAGCTATTAACAATGATGCGATGAGCCCCCACACCACCTCGGGTCTTTCTGTGAAAAGTAATGGTCCTGGTGTAATATTCAAAGTCATCAGCAAAGCCAATAATACAGCTGTCGTTCCTGAACCTGGCACGCCCAGAGTTAACATTGGCACCAAAGCACCGCCAGCAGCTGAATTATTACCTGCCTCAGGGGCAGCAATGCCTCTTGGATCACCTGTTCCAAACTTCTCTTTATCCTTGGCAAGTGATTTCTCTGACATATAAGCAAGAAAACTTCCAAGAGATGCGCCTGCACCAGGTAAAACACCCGCTATAAAGCCAATGATGCTGCTCCTTAACATTGTCCATTTTGTTTGATAAATCATTTTAAAAGGTATTGTCACCTTTTCTAACTTAACCCCAATAGAAGAGTTTTTGCCGTGGCTTTCAATAAAGATAAACACCTCCGATACGGCAAATAAACCAACAATTGCGACAAGAAAATCTATTCCATCATATAAATGCAGATTGTCCCCTGTGAAGCGAGTCAAACCAGTAGATTTATCCACTCCAATCATAGAAATGCCTAATCCCAAACAAACAGACAATGCCGCCTTAGCTTGATTTTTAGAGCCAAGCCCCCCGAGCGTGCAAAATGCAAGTAAATATAGCGCAAAATATTCAGCCGGACCGAACAAAAATGCTACCCGCGCTAGAATTGGAGCTAAAAGCATTAAACCAATTGTAGCAAGAAAAGCGCCAACAAATGAGGCTACTCCAGATAACACAAGTGCATTCCCTGCTTGTCCTTTTTTAGCCATCGGATAGCCATCTAACGTGGTCATCATCGCTGGCTCATCGCCAGGAATATTTAATAGAATAGATGAAATCCTGCCTCCATACATCGCGCCGTAATAGACTGATGTCATAAGAACCAGCGCAGCTGTAGCATCAAGACCAAGAGAAAAAGAAAGCGGAATTAAAATAGCAACGCCGTTCGAAGGACCAAGACCTGGCAAGGCACCAATAATTGTGCCTAAGATACACCCAACAACTGCAAGCATTAGAGTGTTTGGACTTAATGCAACTGAAAATCCAAGCGCTAAATTAGCAAAAAGTTCCATAAATGATTACCCAATCAATGCTTTTGGAAAGGCAAAAAGCCCTAATCCAAGTGCAAATTTAAATATTAGAAATAGAATAACGGATAAGCATGTCCCAATTATAATAGATTTAGTTAAATTCGGCTTGATCTGAAAAGAAATAGCAGCTGATGCAACGGCTGTTGGAAAAATAAAACCAAACGGCTTTAACGTATATGCATAAATAATCAGGATAATGCTGGTAATAAATAGCTTAATAAAAGTAGAAAAAACTGGCCATTCAGGTTCTGCATCAGGATTTAAAAGCATCATCGTGCCTGCAATCATTGCTACTCCAGAAACAAGCATTGGGAATAGTTTTGGTCCTAATGGATCAGAAAAAAACGGCATTTCTAATTGCGTAGCACTCGCAAAAAAGGCGAGTGCTACGACTAATGTTAGTAAACCAACAATACGGTCAGACATTATTTCATAACGCCAAGTTCAAGAGACATTTCACGCACTTCAGCAATTACGCCATCTACATAATTCTGAAAGTCTGGTCCAACTTTATTAAAGGGCGCTAGGCCATTTGCCATCATAGCTTGTTTCCATTCTGCAGAACTCCCTACTTGTCTTAAAGCCTCAGTCCATTTTTTATAAGAAGCATCAGATGCACCTTTTGGAGTATATAAGCCTCTCCAGTTAACAGCAACAACATCAATTCCTTGCTCTTTAGCTGTTGGAATTGACTCAAACCCTGGGATACGCTCATCTGTGAATGAAGCTAACACTCGTACATCACCTGATTTGATAAATCCAATAACCCCTGAGATATCTCCCGTCATCGCAGCGGTAAATCCGCCAATAGTTTGGGTAATTGCATCTGCATCACCATCTACCCCAATATATTTTACCTTTTTAATATCGGTAAACCCTTTACGCTTTAGCGCCATTAACACCTTAAGATGATCGTAACCCCCCGCTGCAGAACCACCTGCAAACGCATGCTTTGACGGATCTGCAATTACAGCATCAAGCAATTCATTCAGATTTTGATAAGGTGAGTCTTTGGCAACCACAATCACCCCTGGATCTGCGCCAATCGCTCCAAGAAAGCGAACTTGATCTGCTGTCATGCCAGAATAAGCATTCTGCGCAAGTCTAGTTGCTGTAGCTGTAGATGCTGCAACAATAAGGTCATCATCTGTATTTCGTTCATTTACTACATGCGTAAAGGCAAGACCGCCGCCGCCACCAGCCATATTTGTTACCTGAATTGACCCATCATAGGCATCAATATCAGACATGATTTTAGTAATTGAGCGGCAAGTAAAATCCCAACCACCACCTGGGTTTGCTGGTGCTATACATTCTGCAGCCATAGTTTGGCCGACAAAGCCTGTGCTAAGAAGCGTGGCAACCACAATTTTTGAAAATAATCTCATTAAGAATCCTCCATCTTTTTTTATCAGTTTTTTTTAACGTTTCAGAAAACTTTACGGAAATATCTAAACAGAGTAACCTGACATCAATCTGACATGAGGGATTACTTTGAAGGTTTTAATTGTTGAAGATTCACCAGAGCTTGCAAAATCATTAAGACTTTTTCTTGAACTGGAAAACAACCATGTTGAAGTAGCATGCGACCTTGCAATAGCTGCTCATTATTCATCAGTTACCCATTTTGATATTATTTTGCTTGATATCATGCTTCCTGATGGTGATGGCCGGGATTTTTTAAGATCCATAAGGTCCAAAAATAATAATATTCCTGTAATCGTTATGACAGCACGTTCAGAAATCTCCGATAGGGTTGACTTACTAGATATTGGAGCAGACGATTACATTATTAAGCCATTTGAGTTTGTTGAATTAGAGGCAAGATGTCGTGCTGTTTTAAGACGACATAGTGGACAAAACCAGCAGGCGCTTAGTTATGGCGATATAACTGTTTATCCTTTATCGGCATTAATTGAATTTGGTAATCATAAAATTTCTCTTAGAAACCGAGAATTGCGTTTATTAGAAATTTTTTGTAATTCACCAGAAATATTCTTCTCGAAAGAACAATTAACTGACAGGCTATTTCTCATTTCAGACGAGGTAACCGAAAATGCCGTTGAAGTGTATATTGGAAGACTTAGGAAAAAGCTTTTACAGAGTAATGTTACAATTGAGACAGTCCGTGGCATTGGCTACAGACTAATGAAATATGAATAAAAAATTTAATATAAATCTTTCAATTAAAAACAGGCTTTTAATTCAGCTCGGTTTTGTTGCATTTGTCATCTCTGCTTGCCTATTTATGATTACCCGTTTGGTATTATCTCAGGCTGTGACTGCGACACAAGACAGCCTCCTTACTGCTTCCATTCAATCTTTAATGGATAAAATATATGTGGTTGAAAACACAATCAGTGTTGACCTACCATATGACACATTTTCCTTACTTGGCTCTGTTGGGGAAGATATGATCTTTTACCGAATAGATGAGAATGGTGTGTTTCTTACAGGATACGACGATTTTCCAATGCCAAAGAAATTTGGAAACATCCAAGAACCTGCATTCACTAACATGGAATATCTTGGAGAAACACTCCGAATTGTAGCAATAGAAAATATTGTTTTTGCAATGGATAAACAACATAAATTAAGAATAATCATAGCACAGAGTCAAAACTTTCAAAAATCTGTTGCAAATAAAATATCAGCTAACTTATTTCTGATTACTTTATTCTTCTTTCTAACTGCAATTTTATTTGCTTTTCTAACAGCAAACCTGACTATTCGCCCGATTGCTCGATTTGCACAAGATGTTAAAATGCGGGGTCCTCAAAACCTTCGAAAAGTCTCTGAAGATGTGCCAACCGAATTAAAGCCGCTAGCCCAATCATTGAATGAATTTATCAGCCGTTTTCGTTCAACATTACGTCAAACTGAAACTTTCATTGCTGAAGCTGCTCATCATATCAGAACCCCTTTATCTGTTGTCAGATCTGAAAGTGAGCTGGCACTTCGAAAATCTAAAACACCCGGAAACAGGGCTCGCCTGCGGACGATAATCAAGGCAGTGGATCAAACCAACAGGTCGGCTAGTCAACTTCTTGATCATGCCATGGTTCTTTATCGCGCAGAACGACCAGAGGCTGAAGCATTTTCAATCCAACAAGCGGTTGCAGAAATCATAAATCAATTTCGTCCAGCTGCTGATTTAAAGGACCTTGATATTATTTTTTCATCTGATGTTAAATCAATAGAAACCGTATATCTTGATAGAACCTTATTTGACACGTC
>JABJAN010000097.1 GCA_018666135.1 Alphaproteobacteria bacterium
GTGAAAATTTTTATTGTGAGTATGGTCATGAATTGGATTATTTGAGTTATCAGAAATGTCACTAGAAGACACACAGATAAAACAATTTTTTTGTGAAGAATTAATCTCGATGGGTGCCCTCAGTAACTCAGATGTGATTTTATCTGTGAACATTGCTTCTGGATTAAGATGAGTAATAATACCGTGTGCGTTATCTATGTTAATGGTGTTCGATATATCTGTCTTAGAGAAATATATGATGTCGGCTTGAATGATTTGGGTTGCGGGTTCTTGATGAAGTTTTACTTGTTGTTGGACCGAAGTTGTGTCCACTACAGTTATCACTTTATCAAATCTGCATCTATTATTCACTGAGATATCTGTGTGAATTGTTTGAACAATAGGACCCGGCTGTGCGAGACCTGTTGTTTCAATTAAAATCAAATCAAAAAATGGAATATCTTTATTCTCAACTTGGGCAAATAAGCCCGCGATTGTATCGGAAAGGTCACCCCTGATAGAACAACACACACATCCATTTTCAAGCAGAAGTGTGTTCTCAACACTTGATTTGACCAGCAGATTATCAATGCCTATTTCACCAAACTCATTAATAATAAGAGCTGTGTTCTGCATGTCATCAGAATTTAATAAGTTAGATATCAGAGTAGTTTTGCCGCTTCCAAGAAATCCTGTGATAATAGAAACAGGTATTTTTTCTAAATTCATGCTAATTCTACGATCAAAAGAGGTTTATTTTTTGGACAAAGCTTGAGTAAAATACTTACACATAACTGCAGCCTTTTCAAGAATGTAGTCTTAAAATTAGAAATACCTTGATTATAAATTAAAAAAATAGGATCAAAATCCTTATTACCTGTTGGTGTTTATGTATAAACCATTTTAGAAATGGATAAAAATGGAGCAAAGATGTCTGAATATAATATTCGCAATTTACTAAATGCTGGTGCGCCAGATGCAATAGCTATCACTGCCCCAGAAAGACCCGCATTAACTTATAAAGCGTTGGAGGAGCACATTGATTCAATAGCAGCACAATTGGCTAGCAAGGGATTGACCAATTCAGATAGAGTAGCAATTGTATTGCCAAATGGTCCAGAGATGGCAACGGCATTTTTAGCTGTTTCATCTTATATGTCTGCAGCGCCTTTAAATCCGTCTTATAAACAAGCCGAATATGAATTTTATCTAGAAGATTTAAATCCTAAATTGGTGATCATTGAACATGGTAGCACCAATCCTGTAAGAGAAGCGGCTTTAAAATTGTCTATTCCAATTGCTGAAATCAATGTTAAGGAAAATGCAGCTGCTGGCGCTTTTAACTTATTTGAAACCACCCAGACAATAGAACTACCATCAGAGTCAACAGAAGCGCTGGTTTTACATACCTCAGGAACCACATCGCGGCCTAAAGTAGTGCCTCTTACGCAAGCTAATTTGGTTGCGTCTGCTAGTAATATTGCCAGCACATTGAAGCTGAGTGATGTTGACCATTCATTAAATATTATGCCGTTATTTCATATACATGGTCTAATTGCGGTGCTTTGTGCAAGTATCTCTGCTGGTGCATCGGTGTGTTGTACGGCTGGCTTTAATGCTTTGAAATTCTTTGATCTAGCTGCAAGTGAAAAAATTACCTGGTTTTCTGGTGTTCCAACCATGCATCAGGCCATTTTGTTGAGAGGACAGCGACAAGCGCAAACTGCCAAGGCGCTTAATTTGCGCTTTATTAGGTCGTCATCTGCATCTCTGCCACCAGCTGTGTTTGATGAGCTTACAGAATTATTTAATAGTCCCGTAATCGAAGCCTACGGCATGACAGAGGCAACACATCAAATGACTTCTAACCCATTGCCACCTCATGTTCAAAAAGCAGGGTTTGTTGGACTGCCTGCAGGACCAGAAGTCTGCATTATGGATGCCTCTGGCAATCAGGTGGCAAAAGGGGAAGAAGGGGAGGTGTGTATTAAAGGAGAAAATGTCACACCTGGATATGATAAAAACCCAGATGCAAATGCACTAAGCTTCATAAATGGCTGGTTTAGAACTGGTGACCAAGGAATGTTTGATGCAGATGGGTATCTTAAAATCACAGGCAGATTAAAAGAAATAATTAATCGCGGGGGGGAGAAAATCTCACCATTGGAAATAGATAATGTACTCATGGAACACCCAGCGATACAGCAAGTTGTCTCATTTGCTGTTGCAGACAAATCTTATGGAGAAGAAATTGGGGTAGCGATTGTGCTTGGCGAAGGACAGTCACTTACCGAAGCTGAATTAAAAAATTATGCTAATGAAAGATTGGCTAGATTTAAAATTCCAAAATATATCCGTTTTCTGGACGAAATACCAAAAGGGGCAACAGGTAAAATGCAGCGAATTGGGCTTGCTAAGAAACTTGGTCTAGAGGGCGATTAATGACATCAAAAATCTGTATATATGGCGCCGGCGCTATTGGAGGCTATTTAGCAGCTTGTTTGCATGATGCTGGAGCAGATGTTAGCCTGATTGCCAGAGGACCGCATCTTCAAGCGATTAAAAAAGATGGGCTTAAATTTAAAAAAAATGGAGAAACTCGTTCGTATCATCTGAATGCAAGCGATGATCCAGCTGATTTTGGCGCCCAAGATTATGTAATTATTGCTTTAAAAGCGCATGGTATCACTCATATAACACAAATGATACAACCATTGCTTGGAGCTGATACA
>JABJAN010000098.1 GCA_018666135.1 Alphaproteobacteria bacterium
TTGAATTTGTAGATATTGCAGGACTTGTAAAAGGAGCTGCGCAAGGCGAAGGTCTTGGCAATAAATTCCTTGCAAATATACGTGAAGTTGATGCTATTGCGCATGTTCTAAGATGTTTCTCAGATGACGACATCACCCATGTAGAAGGCGATATAAACCCTGTTAGGGATGCTGAGATTGTCGAGACTGAGCTTATGCTTGCGGATATTGAATCTCTAGAAAAAAGAATGACAAGCCTTACTAAAAAAGCAAGAGGTGGCGATAAACAAGCAGCAAGCGATTTAGGATTAATGGAAAAAATCTTTAACCACCTTTCTGAAGGTCATCCTGCCAGAACAACGTCTCTTACTACAGATGAGCAAATCAGAATGAAAATGATGCAGCTACTAACTGCAAAACCTATTTTGTATGTATGTAATGTAGCAGAAGAAGATGTGGTGAGTGGAAATTCATTTAGCCAATCCGTTTTTCAAAAAGCAGAATCTGAGAATTGTAGTGCTGTTATCGTCTCTGCTGCTATTGAGGCTGAAATAGCCTCTCTTATTGATGAAGATGCAGTTGAGTTTCTTTTGTCACTTGGACTTGAAGAAGCAGGCTTAGATAGAATGATAAGCGCGGGATATTCTTTATTAGATCTGACCACTTTTTTTACAGTTGGTCCTAAAGAAGCACGTGCTTGGACAGTTCAAATAGGTGCTAAAGCGCCTGAAGCTGCTGGTGTTATCCATACCGATTTTCAACGTGGTTTTATTAGAGCAGAAACAATTGCCTATGATGATTACATTGAATTTGGCGGCGAGGCAGGATGTAAAGATTCTGGTAAATTTAGGATCGAAGGTGCAGATTATCTAGTCAAAGACGGGGATGTGTTTCACTTTAGATTTAATGTGTAACCTTTTATATTCTACATCTTATCTGTAGCTACTGC
This sequence comes from Alphaproteobacteria bacterium, assembly GCA_018666135.1. Classification (GTDB taxonomy): domain Bacteria; phylum Pseudomonadota; class Alphaproteobacteria; order Puniceispirillales; family Puniceispirillaceae; genus UBA5951. Next base: position 929 of record JABJAN010000098.1, read on the forward strand.
TAATTAGGGCATTTCATTTTTTTGAAAATGTGCATAAAAAAAGCAAGCAATAGAGTTGCTCGCTTTTTTTAACAGGAAATCTTAACGAAAAAAGACTAAGCCTTTTTAATATCAGCCCATATAAATTTCATCGCACCATAGCTCATTCCAACCATGATTAAAAGGAATATCATTACATTTACCCCTTTTCTCTTGCGTTGCTCTATGCTTGGTTCAGCTGCCCAGGTAAGAAAATATACAAGATCGCTAGCGATTGCTGAAACATCTGTTGCAGAATTATCTGCATAACTTACATCATCTCCATAAATAGGCTGTGGCATTGCGATTAGGTAACCAGGATAGGCTGCGTTATAATACATACCCTCTGGTACATCTTGTCCCTCTGGTGCGTCTTTATAGGACGTTAACAGACTATATAGATAATCAGGACCATTTGCTCTTGCTTTGGTGATAAGAGATAAATCTGGCGGATATGCGCCCCCATTACTTGCACGTGCAGCTTGTTCATTTGCATAAGGAGAAGGAAATTTATCAGCAGCTATACCAGCGCGCGTAAACATTTCACCTTCATCATTAGGACCATCTTCTACGTCATATTCAGCAGCAAATGCTTTTATTTCTGCCTCATTATAACCAAGGTCAGCCAAGTTACGAAATGCAATATAATCAAGTGAATGACATGACGCACAAATCTCACTATATGCTTGGAATCCGCGTTGCATTGCTGCTTTATCTAAAGTTCCGAAAGGACCATTAAAGCTCCAATCCTTATGCTTTAGAACAACATCACCGCCACCTGCTGCAAATGCATTACCCGCAAGCAGCATAAATCCAAGAATAAACCCTAAACCCCGATTCATCTTACCTTCTCCTTAACAGCGGATGCGGCACCTGCCATTGCAGCTCCTCCCAAAACTGATTTTGATAGTGATTGGGGCAACGGTTTGGGCGTTTCTATAACTGATAACAAAGGCAGAATAACGAGGAAATGAAGGAAATACCAAGCAGTTGCTACACGCGATAATACTACATATATACCTTCTGCTGGCATCCCACCAAGATACCCAAGAGCTACACAATCAACTACAAATACCCAGAAGAAGATTTTAAATAGAGGGCGGAAGTTACCAGACCGAATTGGCGATCTATCTAACCATGGAAGTACAAATAATACTGCAATTGCACCAAACATCGCTAATACACCGCCAAGCTTATCAGGCACAGCACGGAGAATTGCGTAAAATGGCAAGAAATACCATTCTGGAACAATATGTGCTGGTGTCTGCATCGGATTAGCTGGAATGTAATTATCTGGATGCCCCATAAAATTAGGGAAGAAAAATATTGCGGCAGCAAATAAACTTAAGAAAATGGATAATCCAAAAAAATCTTTAATGGTATAATAAGGATGAAAAGGGACAGTGTCTTGCGGTCCACTTACATCAATGCCAATTGGGTTGTTGGAGCCAAAGCGATGCAACGCTACTAGGTGCAATATAACAACACCAACAATTAAAAACGGCATTAGATAATGAAGTGCAAAAAATCTATTTAATGTTGGGTTATCAACAGAAAATCCGCCCCATAATAAAGTAACAATTGAATCACCAATAAATGGAATAGCGGAAAATAAGTTAGTAATAACGGTTGCACCCCAAAAACTCATTTGGCCCCAAGGCAACACATAACCCATAAAGGCAGTAGCCATCATAAGCAATAATATAAGCACCCCTAAAATCCATAATAATTCCCTTGGCGCCTTGTAAGAACCGTAATAAAGACCTCGGAAGATATGAATAAAGACCACGATAAAAAAGAAGCTCGCTCCATTCATATGAATATAGCGAATTAACCAGCCGTGATTAACATCTCTCATTATACGCTCGACAGATTCGAACGCGTAATCCACATGCGGCGTGTAACTCATTGCCAGCACGATACCAGTCGCTATCATAATAACTAATGAAATTCCAGCGAGTGACCCAAAATTCCAGAAATAATTCAAGTTTTTTGGCGTTGGATATTCATTTAGCTCATGATCCATAAAAGAAAAAATTGGAAGCCGATGATCAATCCAACGGACGACTGGGTTTGAAAATTTATCTGCTGACATAATTCTTTCCTTATACGCGATTAGCCGATTTTAATTACTGCATTTGATGCAAACTGATAGGGAGGCACTTCCAGATTAAGTGGTGCAGGTCCCTTTCTAATTCTTCCAGAGCTATCATAGTGAGAACCATGACATGGACAAAACCATCCATTATACTCACCTTTAATATCACCTGTCTTTTGTCCTAATGGCACACAGCCAAGGTGCGTACATACGCCAACCATAACTAAAAATTGTGGGTTGGTAACACGCTCATCATCTGTTTGCGGATCTTTTAGATCACCCATATCAACTGATTGTGCTGAAGTAATTTCATCTTCAGTTCTATGTCTGATAAAAACTGGTTTACCACGCCATTTGACTGTGATTGCCTGACCAACTTCAATCTTTGAAATATCGACATCAATAGATGCTAGGGCTAATGTATCAGCCGCAGGGTTCATTTGGTCTATCAAAGGCCATGCCACCGCTGCAGCGCCAATGCCTGCCATTGCATATGTCGCAACCACGATGAAGTCACGGCGACCAACATGCGACTCTGTTTCACCCTTTTCTAAGGTTTGTGTTTTTGCCATCTTCCCCTCACCACATCTAAATTAATTGTTTTACCAATTAGTTTTTGTGACTGTATTTAAATTATATTTTTGAACATGACACAATATAGTCATGAGCTTGAAAAATTTCCATTACATAATCCCCGAAAAAGACCTTAAAAGCTAATCTTTTCCCCCAGATGGAACAATTTGTCGCAAGAATAAAAAATTATCTAAGGCCAGCGAACTCTTGGAGGCAAACTCATTAGAATAGCTTCAATATTGCCACCTGTTTTGAGACCAAAAAGAGTTCCCCTATCATAGAGCAAGTTAAACTCTACATATCTGCCACGACGTATTTCTTGATATTCACGGTCAGCATCATTCCATGGTGTGTTCATAGTTGCTCTTACAATGCTTGCGTAAGAATCCTTAAATGTTGATCCAACATCTTTGGTAAAGGCAAAATCAGCATCAAAATTGTTACTATTTAAATTATCAAAAAAAATACCCCCTGCTCCGCGAGGCTCATTTCTATGTTTCAAATAGAAATATTCATCACACCATTGTTTATATTTTGTATAATAATCAGAATTATGCTTATCGCAGGTTGCTTTTAAATCTACATGAAATTTTTCTGCTTGCTTCTCCGCCGGTCGAATCGGCGTTAAATCACCCCCACCACCAAACCAAGATTTGCTTGTTACAATAAAGCGCGTATTCATATGAGCTGCAGGAACAAACGGATTTTGGGGATGCACTACAACAGATATACCTGCAGCCCAGAATTTACCATCTTCTTTGGCGCCTGCAATAGAGCCCCTAAATTCTTCGGAAAACTCCCCGTGAACGATAGATGTATTAACCCCTACTTTTTCAAATACTCTGCCGTTCATAATCCGCATACTGCCGCCACCGCCGCCTGGTCTAGTCCAGCTTTTTTCTTCAAAATGACCCGCTGGCAAATCAGATAATATGCCTTTATCTTCTGTTTCAATAGTTTCAAATTCAGCGCAGATTTGATTCTGTAATTCTTGAAACCAGCTAGCAGCCATTTCTTTTTTTTCTATCAAATTATCCATTATCATTTATCAAAACCTATCCTATATTTCGAGTAGTGACGGATATTTCCACCTAATTTAAGCGACCATTTCATATCTTAATTTATGATAAAATAATAGAGGGTAAAAATATTTCCCCTTAATCACAAAGCTCGTAAATTGGCTTGGGCATACACATTGACATGAATGTTTATTTCAACCAATAGGCAAGAGTGATAAACTTGATGGGAGGGAGAACTGATTATCCACCCACAAAGTTTCTAATTCAAGCAACTTTTTGCCAAGTTCAGGTCCTGGCTTCCAGCCTAATTCTTGCAGATGATGCCCTGTGATTGGAAATTTTGGTTTCGTAAAATTATCAAAATTTTGCAATGCATCTGCAGAAAAAATAAAATTATTTTCAATCGCAAATATACGCGCTTTCGCTCCCAAATCAGCCGCTTGCCAATAGGCAACCCTCTGCCAATTTTTGGTGTTAAGCTGGGTTGCTTCTGATTTTGTGAGACGCTCCATCAATCGCTCAAAACGCTGATATTGAAGACGCGACAGCCGCAGTCTGTTATACACAGCCAGCCTATCATCCCATATTATTATAACAGCAAGCCTTGCAAGCCAATCAAGTTCGAGAAACAGTGTTTTTGCTGGTGCGGGTTGCAAGCGCATCAGATTAAAATTAAATCCCAGCCCATCTCTATCTAGTGCTAATGACTGTGCCATAAAAAGTGCTTCTGTCGGGTTTTCAGCAGATATCCATTTGCGCAACTCATCTGTCACTCGTTCTGAAGAAAGCGTATGTATCTTGTGAAGATGCTTTTTTATAGCAACAATGTCTGTATCTTGAAGTGTAAATGCTGGGAGACAAGCAAGAAATCTGAATGCTCTTAAAATGCGCAAATAATCTTCTTGGATACGCAAATCAGGGTCTCCAATGAATTGAAGTTTTTTACGATTTATATCCAACAGACCGTTCTGTGGGTCAAACAGCTCATCCAAATCAGAAATATAAATAGCATTTATGGTAAAGTCGCGCCGATTGGAGTCAACCAGCCAATCAGAAACAGCTTCTACCTCAGAATGGCGCCCATCGCTGTTTACATCCCTTCGAGTTTGCGTGATTTCCAAAGATACGTCATTCTCAACCACGGTGATAGTGCCATGTGACAGACCTGTTTCATATAGATTTATTTTATGTTGATGCAAAATGTGAATGAAGTCAGTAATTGGGATATTAATTGCCAAATCAAAATCTTCAACTGGCTGCTGCATTAACCAATTCCGCACTGCCCCGCCCACAAGGCGTGCTTCTGCGCCATGCTGTCTAGCTATTTTCTGGATTTTTTTTATGAGCAACTCTGCCTCTCCATATGGAAAGTCAGATGCGTTCAGGTCTGCTTCTATCATAATTATCAAACGCTTTTTTGCTGAATATCAAATAATAAAATTAACCATCATCTGGATTCTTGGTTTTAAATGCCCCTTTTTTTATGTCCCCATTTTGGATTTCTGCAGGAATGTAATTTGTATTAGTAGAAGCCCCTTTTAGCTCAAATAAAGCAAATGAAACAACACTGAGAATCACGCTTATAAGAAGAATTAATATAGCCCTATTTTTTTCAATAAATTCGCGTATCGTGTTGTCTTTTGACATTTTAATGGAAATTAACCGCATCAATTCTATTAAAATGATCGCAATTATTATAGCGCCTGCGATATATAAGTACCGTCTCATTTTAGCAACCCTTTCTTCAGGTTAGTTAGCCATGATATCTGATAGCTGTTTTAAAATGGCTGCCGTCGCCCCCCAAACAACAGGGTTTGTATTTTTAATTTCCCAAAATGACCTACTGCCAGTAATTGTCTTATATTCTGACCTGTGATAATGATTTGGATCAAGATATAATGACAAAGGGGAAATCTGTATTTCCTCAACTTCTATTGGATTATGCTTTAGCGTTTTCATTGCTTGGTCTGGTGAAGCAGGAAAATATCCTACCACTGGTGATATATGAAAACCAGTAGTTGTTACAACTGGCGATAAATAACCTAAAACATCAACTTCATCAGAAGCAAGACCTATTTCTTCATTAGCTTCTCTTAGTGCTGTATCTACAATGGTTTTATCTTGATGATCAAGTTTTCCGCCAGGGAAACTCATCTGACCAGCATGTTGATTTAGGTGTTTAGCCCTCTTTGTAAGCAATATAGAAAGTGATGCACCCTCTCCAAGGATGAGACATAGAACCGCTGCTGGTCTCATATTTGATGGCACGGAAAGCTCTTTTATTTGACGAGAAACCCCTGCTTTTATTTGCTCTAACATCTGTTAATAACAGTTCCAAAATTTTAAATTGAACCCACTATATGGTCTGATAAAAATTTTTTTCAATTTTTTTGTTTCAAGCATATTCATCGCAAGATAACGAATTCTTCTCCAGACCAAACGCCCATATTACCATGACTATCTTCAGTTACCATATCCATTAATTGATAATATACTGGACGGCTTATTTTAGCAGTTAACCCATCATTCAGGCGTAAATAAGGCGTGGATGAATTATTCTGAGCTTTCTGGTTATCAGCATTCTTGAAAAAAATACTATGGTGCCCGCCTAGCTCGAATTTTCTATCCACATTATCCCTCATTACTAATCTGGAATGCATCTTATCTGTTGGTGATAGAACCGTCAGATTAGTTATTATAAATGGCGCATCTTCAACAGTTACTTCTCCTTTTTCTATTGGCGTAGTCAGCCAGTATCTTCCTTTTTCATCCTGAGATAAAATAGACGCAAAAAGTTTAACCATCGCCTGGCGCTTGATTTCTCCACCCTGATGAAACCACTTCCCATCTGAAGCGATATGAATATCAAATTTTTCATATTTTTGATGCATAGTGATATTTTCGCTCATTCTAATTATATGTGAGCCATCTTCTATCTATAAGAAGGCAAAAATCAATCATTTGATAACTATTTTATGCAACACTATTATGATTGAAAATAGCTGTGTAATTAAATGAACAAAATGATATCAAATTCTTTTATCACAAGAAAGGGGGAACTCCGTTATGGAAATGAAAATATTCCAGTTACTGCCTCTATTATTTTATCTCGAAAAGGCAAAATACTTTTTCTCCTTATTCGCAAACACGCAACCGTTTCGTCATTGTTAGGCTTAATAGGCAATATTAGGGCTTATAACGGGTTCATTGAAGTCTGCTATACCCAAAATGGAAAAGAAACCCAAATCCCGCCAGCACCAGCTGATGTGGTCAGTCTTACAATTGGCAGATTAATACTATCAAAAATTGAATCTAAACGGCAAAGGCTCTCACAATCACATATATATTCGAGCAGCGACGCTATCAGGCATGATTCATCCCTTCCAGATATTTTTCATCAGCTGATTTCTATGCATTCGCCTAGTGATTTAACTTCTAATGCTCTTTTGAAACTGCAAAATTTAGACCTAAGTATTGCAGCTTTTTATTTCAGGGATCAGACAAATAAATTTTGTCTGGGGAAAACGCCAAAAACTTATTTTTGACCTGACAAGTCGCTTTTTTATAATGACACTGTTGATGCAACAAATTTTGGCACAAATGCCTCTGCAATTATAACTATCTTAGAAACAGCAATGGCGTGCCGTTCCCCAATATTACAAAAAGGGATAATGAAAACTGACCATACAGAAGAAAGTACATATTTTCCTTTTGCAAGAATCGCAATTCCGATGTCTTCAATAGCCGAGCAACCCTTTAATTACCGAGTGCTAACCATAGCTATTAGACAAACAGACAATGCCGTTATGATTTAAAAAATAGAATTTTTTTTTGATTCATTTTCGTAATTAATTACAATTATTAAGAGTTTAATAATAATTATATTCTATTTTTAAGTTAAAACTGAGGTTATAAAGGAAAAAACATGTCCCGACCGCTAGAAAGAAACAAACATAATTCTCAGATGACAACTGTTCTGAAGGCCATTAGTAATATAAAACGGTTACAAATCTTAAATGAGCTCGCGGATGGAAAAGAAAAGTCAGTTTCCGAGTTGGAATCAGTGGTTCCTGAGTTAAGTCAATCTGCGTTGTCTCAGCATCTTGGAAGATTAAGACGTGCCAATATTGTAAAAACACGACGCGAAAGCCAGTCTATATTCTATTCAGTTGAGAATGATGAAGTGATAAAAATCCTACGGTTTTTGTCAAAAATTTATTCAAATGACTTAGTGATTAAAAAAACGAAGCACTAAAAAATTTACAAATCTTCTGATTTAGAAATTTGAACTTTCATTTCGTTCTGCTTTAAGGTACTTCTTGCAAGACATCCTAATGGTCATTTGAAGTGACATAGTGAAGCTAACGTAATGTACATTTATTTCCCTATTGCAGAAATTTCTCTAAATATATTTATTGTGATTGGGCTTGGCGGGTTTATAGGGTTTCTATCTGGATTATTTGGTGTTGGTGGCGGTTTTTTAATGACCCCTCTATTAATTTTTCTTGGAATTCCTGCGCCTGTTGCTGTTGCTACTGAAGCAAATCAAATTGTTGCCTCTTCTGTTTCTGGTGTAATTGCTCATTGGCGTCGAAAAAATGTCGATTTTAAAATGGGTGCCGTGTTATTATTTGGCGGTATCGTTGGCTCATCACTTGGCGTGTTGCTTTTTGCCTTACTCGAAAAAATTGGGCAGCTCGACCTAGTAATCAAACTCTCTTATGTATTTTTTCTTAGCGCGATTGGAATTCTGATGCTTTGGGAGAGTGTGCGCACCTATATTCGAACACGCAGCTCTGAGTTTTATCGCAGAAAATTACACAAACATAATTGGTTGCACGGGCTGCCATTTAAAATGCGTTTTAGACGCTCAAAACTCTACATAAGCGCCCTTGTTCCATTCTTAATTGCTGCCTTTGTAGGTGTTCTCTCAGCTATTATGGGTGTTGGCGGTGGATTTATCATGGTACCAGCCATGATTTACTTGCTTGGAATGCCTACATCTGTGGTCATAGGAACATCCTTATTTCAAATTATTTTTGTTACAGCAAATGTTACATTATTGCAGTCCGTTCAAACTCAGACTGTTGATTTTTTACTTGCTGGGACACTTTTATTCGGTGCCGTTATTGGCGCTCAAATTGGAACTCGTTTTGGCGGGATGCTCAGAGGAGAGCAATTGCGCGGAATGCTTGCATTGATTGTATTACTGGTGAGCATCAAAATCGGCTATGATCTTATCGTGATGCCATCAGATCTATTTTCAACAGAGATTTTAAAATGATACAGTGGTTATGGTATACATCTCTGAGACATATGAAACGCTATATTGGCATTCAATATCCCATTGGTCTTACTGGGGCTCTAATTCTTTATATTTTATGCGTTCCTGCAATTGGTTATACACAATCAAATGCATTAGTTGCAGATTTATCTCTATCTAACATTTCAATTAATACTGATTTTAATGGGACATCTGTTTTGCTGTTTGGCTCAGTCTCAGGGGAGGCTGGTGATGATATTATTGTGGTGATAAGTGGTCCAAATTCGGAAATTGTAACACGTGAAAAATCAAAAATGACGGGTATTTGGGTAAATTCAAATTCAGTAAAATGGAAAAATGCTCCAAGCTATTATCAGATTTTCACTACAAGACCTCTTTCACAAATTGCAACAAAGTCTGTATTAGAAGAATTATCGGTTGGTGCTGAATTTTTAGATCTTAGATATGATTCTGAGCAAGCTCTCTCTCCTAGCTCCTACCTTACTTGGAGTAAAGCCCTACACAGAAACATGCAATCTGCTTCACTTTGGAAAATTAATGAAACATCCGTGCAAGTAATGCGTGGTACGCTTTTTAGAACACAAGTATCCCTACCTGCAAATATTACCATTGGTGATTATGATGTTAGAATAATCCATTTTAGGGATGGTCGCTTTATTGCTGAAGATAAGACCGCAATTGCCGTTAAAAAGGCAGGGATTAGTGCATTTATCTATAAGTTAGCTCATGAATATTCTATTTTTTATGGGTTGTTCGCCGTGGCATTTGCCGTATTTGCAGGATGGTTAGCTGCTGCTATTTTTCCAAAGCCATAACAGTTTAAAACAAAAATTTCAGATTACGCGTTGGCTTATTTAATGAAAACACAGTAAACTGAAAATAAAAAATATAATAGGTGTCTTATGCAAAATGAAACGAAAAATCGGTTCTTTTTGGTGGTTGTAGATGAAACAGAAGAACTACATCAAGCTCTTCACTTTGCCTGCGCAAGAGCGAAGGCAATTGATGCCAATATTGCTCTTGTATATGTTATCACCCCCAATGATTTTGGTCATTGGGCAAGTGTAAATGCATTAATGAGAGAAGAAGCCAGAGAGCAGGCTGAAGAAATCATAAAAACGCATTCAGACTATGCCAATCACTATACTGGCAAAACACCATTAGTGTTTATTAGAGAGGGCGAAACTACTGACCAAATATTACAACTAATAGAAGAGGAGCCGCATATTTGTCAGCTAGTGCTTGGTGCTAATACTAAATCTGAATCAGCTGGACCCATTGTTAACTATATCACTGGACGAGGAGCCGCTAGGTGTAAAGTACCTGTTGTTATTGTTCCAGACTGCTTGTCTGATGAACAAATTGAGGTACTGTGTTAATCACTTAAACTTTTGCTGCACCCTATTTCATTTAACCGAAGGCTTGACTATTCCTAGCCTACTACCTTATTTCAAGCAAAAGCATTTAATAAAATTAGGACAGATATCATGCGCATATTTATTTTATGTATCACTTTATTATTAGGATTAACTATGACCCAAACAGAGGCACAAGCGAACACAAAACTTATTTTGCAAACCAGCGTTGGACAGATAGATATTGATTTATTGCCTGAGCTTGCGCCAAATCATGTCGCTCGCATTTCAGAATTAGCAGAATCAGGATTTTATGATGGCATAATTTTTCATCGTGTAATTCCTGGCTTTATGGCACAAACTGGAGACCCAAGTGGCAATGGGACAGGCGGTTCAGGGCAAAAATTAAATGCTGAATTTACAGATTACCCTTATCGTGAAGGCACTGTTGGAATGGCAAGATCAGCGAATCCGAATAGTGCAGATTCTCAATTCTTTATCTGTTTTGATGGTTGCTCCCATTTAACAGGAGAATATACCGTTTGGGGACAAGTTTCTGACGGCATGGATGTGGTTCATAAAATAGCAACTGGTCAGCCACCAAGCGAGCCAGATGAGATTATTTCAGCAAAAATTGCTGAATAAATTATTCAACCACAGGTTTTTTCAAACGGTGTTTTTGTCCTAAAAGCAATGGCGAGAATTGAATTATCAATCCTACCCAAATTAAAACAAAAACACCCATATCTATTATACTAAATGCCTCACCAAGCAGCACGCTTATGATAAGTTGACTGGTGGGGTTTATGTAGAATAGCAATCCAGCTATCGCCAAGGGCAAGTTTTTATTTCCAGTGTGGAACAAATATAACGGAATAATGGTAAATAACCCGCAACAAACGGCAAGCAGTAAACCTGTCATATTCCCTCCAAGAAACAATGGTACCCCTTGCTGTGATTGCCAGGTAAAATACACTATTGCTATAGGGGTTAACATAATTGTTTCAATCGCCGTGCCTGTATCTGCTTTAACTGGCAATTGTTTGCGTATAATTGCATAAGCAGCAAAGGTTATTGCCATACTTATGGCTATCCACGGGAGTTCAGTTAATGAGCTTGCCTTCAGCAGAACAGCCGCAATCGCAAATAATAGCGCAATTTTTGTCATCCTCTCAAGACGTTCCCCAAGCACGTAATACCCCATGGCTGCTGTCAATAAGGGATAAATATAATAGCCAAGTGCAGATTGCATTAGCTGACCATATTTTAGGGCAAATATAAATAACAACCAGTTGATGCCTATTAAAAGCGCGCAAATCAAAAACAAGAATGCTTTCTTTGGGGAATTTAGCGCTACCACAATTTCAGCCGATCGCTTTTGAGCAAGCAAAATTACCCCAAAAATGACACAGGACCAAAAGACGCGCTGTGCGACTACATCAATAAGCATATAGTCATTTAATAAACGATAATAAAGTGGAGACATTCCCCAAAACAATGCGCCAGAAGTTGCACAAAAATATCCATAAAGTGTTTTATTCATTTAAGGGAACTTCCAGTTTTTTAGGTATGTTAGGAATGCAAGTTTTTCACGGTCTCATAAAGCAAAAGAAAATAAACCGTATCTAAAACTAAAAACTGGCTATCAATAGCATTGCAAAGCAAAACTTAATACAACTGAATTCAACCTATAGCTATTTAGTCACTATGCAGAAGCTGTTTCAAAGCTATGCTATCATCTGCTATTAGTTTATGAGGTGGATTTGCAGACTGCTCAATCAATTTTTTACCAATCATGAATGCCTGAGGGTCGTTAATAGCTTCAACACTTACCAATTTATTGTCATACCAGCTCCATACAGAAAAACTGTCTTGTCTTTTTCCTTGGCGGCGTTCTGTATGAATTAAGGCCACTTCATCCAAAGGTGGCTGTAGTTCTGCAATCTGCAATTTAATTTCATATTGATCTGACCAAAACCAAAATGTCTCTTGTTTCGGCATAGCAGAATCAGTGATAGATGCTGCTGCGACTGCTGCACTTAATTGTGCATGATACACTGATTCTATTCTCTGGCTTGCTCTATCAGGGCAATAAGCAAGATCACCAATTACATAAATATCATCAGCTGCACTATAATTACTATTTACCAGCACCCCGTCTGATATGGTAAGACCTAATTCTTTGGCAAGCTTAGTATTTGCAGAAACTCCTATGCCAAAGATGAGAAGATCGCATTCCAATCTCTGGCCTGAAGATAATATGACAGACTTAACCAAGCCAGAATCTGAATAAATTATTTCCTCAAGCCCTTTATTCAGATGCACCTTAACTCCCTTGGATTCATGTAAACTCTTAAAAAAATCGGAGATTTGCGGTGTTGACACTCTTGCCAAAAGCCTAGGGGCTATTTCAATTATATCAACTGACAAGCCAGCAATGCGCAGGGATGATGCAACTTCAAGTCCAATAAATCCGCCTCCTACAATGACAGCTTTTTGGCTTTGCTGCATCGATGCCTTTAATGATTCAGCGTCTGTGGTGTCTCGAAGAACATGCATATTGCTTGCCTTATCTGCAAAATATGCAGGCAGTTTTGCATCTGCTCCAGCGGCGAGAATAATGATATTATAATTTAGCTCGCTGCCATTTTCTAAATATATAATCTTGGCGTGAGCATCTATGCCAACGACTGCATTACCAATCAGTAACTCTATTTTTTCCTTCTCATAAAACTCTGCTGAACGAAGCAAGTAGCTATCAAATCCGCTTATTTTTGAGTGCAGAAAGGATTTTGATAATGGTGGTCTTTGTACTGGAAGGGTTGGCATACGATCAAGTAACAGAATTCTTCCTTGAAATCCGTTATGGCGTAATTTTTCTGCGCAGGTAACACCTGAATGGCTAGCGCCAATAATTGCTATTATTTTCATAATCGCCTATTCGCTGTCTAAGCTTTCTACTATATATAAATATAGCACAATCGTGCGGGTCTTTCTATATAAGAGTTTATGCTATTTTAATAGTATCCTGCTCATATAGATTATACTGAAAACGTGCTTGCTCATCTATATAACTTTGAGCATGCCAATTCATTACCATCATAATGGACAAGGCAAATCCAGCTACCATAATATAGATAGCAAGGCGTTTAGCTCTAGCTGATAGTTTTGCATCCTCTAGTTTCCTTGCAAAAAACCAAATTACACTCCCTAAAATAAGAATTCCAAATCCACCTAGTAAAACTGTATCATTTGTCATTATAAATCCTAATTTGGTTGTAATTAATCTGTATTGCGTAACTATATATTCATCCCCACTCTGGTAGATTTTTCCAAAGGTTTCAGGCTCTTTTACGCCAAGACTTAAACACATTCTCATAAAAAATCATAGAAACCTATAGTGGAACAACAAAAATAACATGAGATTCACTTTTAAAAACCCTTAATAGTTGTTTTTATAAAATATTTTACATTTATTAGATGTTATATTGTGCAATATTATATAATTTTTATGATTATATTATTACACAAAAACAGTTAGTTAACATTTTTTTAGGATTTATTTACAGAAAATAAATTTTCTATCTTGCCTACACATCAGTTTTTATTCATGTTGTTCCCTAGGGGGAAATCAAATTCGATAATTTAGAGTTTGGTATCAAAAAGGTAGGGCGTTCTGGAACAAAGTTTTTTGGGAGTGTCCTAATGACAATGCTAAAAGCAATTAAATTTGCACTTACGACAGGTTTTCTGTCTTTATTACCTGTGGCTGCAATGGCTGCAGAAAATCTAAAGCAAGATGATTTCGTTGGCATCAGCTTCTGGCTGATTTCAATGGCTCTAGTTGCTGCAACTGCTTTCTTCTTTTTGGAAACACAGCGTGTTTCAGGAAAGTGGAAGACATCTCTTGTAGTATCTGGTCTTGTGACATTGGTTGCGGCTGTACACTATTTTTACATGCGTGACGTATGGGTAGCAACTGGCGATACGCCAACTGTTTATCGTTATATTGACTGGTTGATAACAGTTCCGTTGCTAATGATTGAGTTCTACTTGATCCTTCGCGCGATAACAAATGTATCAGGCGGCGTTTTCTGGCGTTTGACAATTGGTACTTTGATTATGTTAATCGGTGGTTATCTTGGTGAAGCAGGTTACATGAATGTAACTGTTGCATTCATCATTGGTATGGCTGGTTGGGCATATATCTTATATGAAATCTTTGCTGGTGAAGCTGGTCGGGTTGCAGCAGATGAAGCACCTGAGTCAGTGAAATCTGCATTTTCAACTATGCGTTGGATTGTAACTATCGGATGGGCAATTTATCCTTTAGGGTATTTCTTCGGATATATGACTGGTGGTGCGGATATGGCATCATTAAACATCATCTACAATCTAGCTGACGTTCTTAACAAAATCGCATTCGGTGTTATCATCTGGAATGTGGCTGTTACTGAAACAGAAGCAAAAGCGTAAACTGATTAATTAAAAGACAGGTTCACCTACTGAACCTGTCTTTTTTTTTAAAGGGAGCTGATGATGCCAGATAGCTATTTCATAACAGGTAAACAATACCTAGCAACTAGCAAGCACCCTGTTGGTGAAACTCCAACCCATATTTTTAATAATTTTCTTTTATCTATTCTACCCGCAAAGGGTCACCCGTTATCTGAGCCTGCACATCACCACTTTTCAAATAAAGGCAAACAGTTACGGGCAAAGATAGCTCTTGGTGCAGCAGATGCGTTTGGCGCAGATAGCTCTGCAAGCCTATATTGGGCGACTGCAGTTGAATTACTTCACAATGCTTCGTTGATTCATGATGATATCTGTGATGGAGACCAAATTCGAAGAAACAAAGCCTCTGTCTGGTCAAAATATGGACGTGACATAGCACTTGCTCTTGGAGACTGGATGATTGCTGAGGCATTTGAACAAGCAGCAATGGCAGCTCAGGCTTCTGGGTCATTTAGTCTTGTATCCAAATTAGCAATGCATGTAAAATCTACCATCACCGGCCAATCACTTGAATTTGATAATACGCGTTATCCTGATATTGAAAAATATCTCAACATAAGCGCAGGCAAGACAGCCCCATTATTTGTGGCTGCTATTGACGGCATCGCAGAGATTGCAGGAAGAGCAGATTTAATAGAACCTATTACACATTATTTTGCAGCGATGGGTGTGTGTTATCAATTCGCCAATGATATTCAAAATATTATTGGCACTGACGGAGCAGCAAGCCCATCTTCAGACCTAAAAAGACGTGCACCTAATGCTGTAATTGTTTATTTCAGAAGTTCACTTGCACCTGATGAGCGTAAGGCATTTGATACATGGCTTGCCGGCAAATCGCAAAATAATGCCGCACAATGGCAGAAAAAAATGACAGAAGCTGGCGCCATAATTACCGCAGCTGAAGAGATGAGAAGTCTTTTAAAGGAAGCTGAAAAGTTTGCCTGTTTGTTGCCAAAGGAATGTAGTTCTGTAATTGCTCCAATTCAAATACAACTTACTGCTGTTTGCAAACAAATTGGGGCTTCTTGCTCTGCACAATCATAAGCAGTGCATTTTTTTCGTTATTTATAAGCAATTACCTATATCCACCGTGGCATCTATCATTCTATTAGGGCTATAATGAGTTATATGAACAAATAGGGGTTAAATAAATTTAATGACGGTACAACAATAATATGACACGATCTTTGGTAATTGGTGCTGGATTAGGCGGAATAGCAACCGCGCTTCGTCTACGTGCGATGGGTGATGAGGTTGAAGTAATAGAAAGACTAGCTTCCCCTGGCGGAAGAGCTCAGGTTTTCGAAAAAAATGGGTTCAAACATGACGCTGGTCCAACCGTGATAACAGCGCCGTTTTTGTTTGATGAATTATTCACGCTGTTTGGCGAAAAAAGACAAGATTATCTTGATTTTAAGCCTTTAGATTTATGGTATCGTTTTTACTTTGATGCAACAGGCGATACATTTGATTACGCTGCCAGCATTGAAAAAACAAAACAAGAAATATCCCGTTTCAACCCAAAAGACGCAGATGGCTATGACAGGCTTCTTAAAACATCCAAGGCAATTTTTGATGTTGGCTTCACTAAATTAGCAGATAAACCTTTTACCAAATTCAGTGCGATGCTGGCACAAATACCGTCCCTTTTAACACTTAAAAGCTATTTATCTGTTGCCCAACTTGTAAATCAGCACATAAAACATCCCCAAATTCGTCAGGCATTCTCAATCCATCCATTATTGGTAGGAGGCAATCCATTTGATACTACATCCATCTACGCTCTTATCCATTATCTGGAACGAGAATGGGGTGTTCATTTCTGTATGGGGGGCACTGGCAAGCTGATATCAGAACTTGAAGCCTTGATGATACGCCAAGGTATTACTATTCGCTACAATACAGATATAGAACAAATATTAGTCAAAAATAAACAGGCAACTGGTGTGCGGACAACAAACGGAGATGTTATATCTGCCAACAGGGTTGTATGTAATGCTGATTCGCCTGCTGTTTATGATGAGCTATTATCTGACCAGCCAAAACGCCTTAAAAAAGCTATCCCTGATAAATTAACCCGCTATTCCATGGGGTTATATGTGCTGTTTTTTGGGACTCAAAAAAAATATGACTCTGTTGCACATCATACGATATGGATGGGCAAGCGTTATCGTGCATTATTAGCCGATATTTTTAATTCTAAAATATTAGCAGATGATTTTTCCCTTTATCTTCATAGACCAACAGCAACAGACCCAAGTTTTGCACCAGATGGGTGTGATAGTTTTTATGTGTTATGTCCAGTTCCCAATCTACAAGGTAATGTGAATTGGGACGTACAGGGTCCTGCACTACAAGAAAGAATCATTACTGCATTAAACCGCACTATTATGCCAGGATTGCGGGAGACAATCACAGACCCTTTTTGGATGAGCCCTCGTGACTTTAAATCAAATTATCGCGCCAAACATGGGGCTGGGTTTTCTATTGCACCGATTTTTGCGCAATCTGCATGGTTTAGATATCATAACCAAGACCCGCATATTAATAATCTGTTTCTTACAGGAGCCGGCACCCACCCGGGGGCTGGTATGCCAGGGGTGTTAAGTTCGGCAAAGGTAGTTGAAAATTTGATTGCACAAACATCCTTTAAAAAGGCAAATTAGAGTTATTTATTTATAAGAACCATCCTAATAGGGTAATTGCTAACGTGCTTCTTAATAATCCAACACCTAACAATGAAACAGTTGAAGCAACTATTAGTCTGCAAAAAAATGGAAAAAGCTTTTATTGGGCTTCGAGGTTTCTTGGCAAAGAAATGGCAGAAAATGCAGCTAGGTTATATGCGTTTTGCCGGGTACTTGACGATATGGCTGATGGTGATTTTGCAGAGGGTCCTCATAGGCTTTTAAAAATGCACCAATGGCTTGTTCATCAATCAGGAGACTCTGACCCAGTTTTAGAAGAAATACAGCCTTTTTTAACAGAAATGCAGCTTCCAAAACAAGCGGTAAAAGACTTGATTGACGGGCTATTGCAGGATCAAACAGACGTTCTAATTCAATCTGAGGCTGAGCTTATCCAATATAGCTATCACGTGGCTGGAACAGTTGGTTGGATGATGTGCCCAGTTCTTAAATGCCGTGACAATAATGCCTTTGCGTTCGCAATTGACCTTGGGATTGCTATGCAACTTACCAACATCGCTCGTGATGTATATGAAGATGCTTGTATGGGAAGACGATATCTGCCAGCTGATTGGGTAAATGATATCTCACCGTCCGAAATTATAGATGCGGCAAATGAAATAGAATCACAGAATGCAGATGCTATTAAATCTGCAATCACAAGACTATTGGACCTTGCAGAAACATATTATAATAGCGGCAGAAAAGGGCTTAGAGCGCTTCCATGGAAGGCACATCTGGCAATTGGTGTGGCTGCTTTTATTTATCGAAGGATAGGTATAGAGCTGCGTAAAAATAACGTAAATTGGCAAAATGGCCGCACTGTTACTTCCGGTTTTGCAAAGTTCCAATCAAGCTGGGCTGCAATACCCTTATTATTATCAAGGCTTAAGCGCCTTCCCTGCCATGATAAAAAATTACATTATTACTTAGCAGAAAAAATTGATTATTTATGAGCCAAAAAGCAAAAGATAAATTTACAAAACACATTGCTATTATTGGCGGTGGATGTGCTGGATGGTCGCTTGCAGCGCAGGCTAATAAATTATCTGCTAAAACTATTAGTTTTTTTATCAAAGATGAAACTCGCGCGTCCCATAGCTGGGGATTCTGGCAGATGCCGTGGCTTGATAATGCCGCTTCACATAGCCGAAAAAAATGGCATAGTTGGGAGATAATTACGGAAACAGATTACGTTATTCATCAAAGTGAAAATCACCCATATTGCAGCCTTAAAAGCGATGAGTGGATAAATTGGTGTAAACAAAAATTTCATTCTGCAAAAGCTAAGACAGAATTAATGTTAACCCCTGTCCACAAAACGCAAGATAACAGCATAATTACCAATGCAGGTAAGAGGCATTTTGATGCCATTTATGATTCACGCCCGCCGATTGCTAAAAAAGATATTCTTCTGCAACATTTTAAAGGTCTAGAGATTCGCGTACCAAAGCCCGTATTTAATCCAAATACCGCTATTTTAATGGATTTTAGAGTGTCTCAGAAAAACGGAATTCATTTTATCTATGTACTTGCCTATGATGCCTACACAGCCTTGGTTGAATCCACATTTTTTAGCAGCAAACCTCATACAGACGAGACCTATGAGACTGCTATCAAAATATATCTAAAACGATTTTACGATATTGATAATTTTGAGATACTACATAGCGAGTCTGGTATTATTCCAATGGGAGATACTCTAAAACAAGATCTTAATCCGCATTTATTAGCAATCGGTAGCAATGGCAATGCTATCCGTCCTTCATCTGGATATGCCTTTAGTTTTATCCAAAAACAAATAAGCAGTTTTGTGAATCGAAAATCTACACCAAAAACTCCCCATAAAATATATGATCTGTGGATGGATCGTGTGTTTTTAGCTGTGTTGCAATCAAACCCTAAAAAAGCCCCTGGCTTATTTATAAATCTAGCACAGGCGCTTAATGGAGATGCTTTTGCCCGGTTTTTAAGTGGAAGTGCAAAAATTGGAGATTATATTCGGGTTATCGGCGCAATGCCTAAATGGCTGTTTATTTATCATGCATTTAAGGTTTTGACTGGCATTGATAAAAAGGAACACAGATGAGTTTATCTATTATAGATTGGTGGGCTTTAGCATTTGTTGTTTTTATCGGCTTACCACATGGTGCATTTGATGCGGCAATATCGCTGTCCTTGTTACCTTCCTCTAAAAAAACCCTTCGATATATTATGGTATTAATAGCCTATCTTTTAATTGCTATTGGTGTTGTTTTTATCTGGCATAAATTTCCGTCATTTTCTCTTACCCTATTTTTGATTATAAGCCTGGTTCACTTCGGTATGGCTGATTATTCTGCCAATCCGACAAGATTTAAATGGGTGCATATAATTGCGCATGGCGGCATTGTGACATTATGGCTACCTGTTATTCATAAAGAATCTGTTGCAGAAATTTTTTTGATATTAACCAGCAATGCTACTCCATTTTTGTGGAATGCTTTATCTGTCTTAACACTGCTATGGCTAGTAGTATGTGTTATTCATATGAGCCAAATATGGCGCATAAAACACCAACAACCTATTGCCCTTGAATTAGTTGGATTAATCATCATTGCCTGGTTTATCCCGCCATTGGCAACATTTGCACTGTATTTTTGTTTTATCCACTCAAGACGTCATTTTGTATTTATCTGGCAGGAATTGCAGTCTGTAACCACAGCCTATATGTTAATTATAAGTGCGACACTTCTTTCCCTGGCAAGCTGGGTTATGGGCGCTGGCCTATTTTGGTATTTATACCAACAAATGGCTGCAAATGAAGCAGCCCTGCAGACTATTTTTATTGGGCTAGCAGCATTGACTGTCCCTCATATGATATTAATTGATTTTATATTCAGACCACATTCAAAAAAACTAATTAAGAATCGACATATATTAAATGGATAAGCCAAGCAAAAAAGATTTAAATTCAGCTAATCGTAAAGACGTTCATATTGATTTAGCAAAATCTGATATATCACGTTCGTCCTTGTCTCATCCACTAGACAGCGTTACGCTGCCTTATAATTCCCTTCCAGAAATAAACCTAGATGAGGTTGATACAAGCTGTCGTTTTTTTGACCATACATTATCCTTTCCTTTTATGATAACTGGGATGACAGGTGGCACTGAGCGAGGAGACAAACTTAATCTAGCATTTGCAGAAATAGCAAATCAGTGCAGGGTTGCCTTGGGTATAGGTTCTCAACGGAGTAGCTTGGCACATGGCAGAAGCCAGAAGCAGCTTCGCAGGTTAGCTCCAAGCATACCTATTATTGGAAATATTGGCGGTGTACAATTAGCACAAGAAAATGGTTTAGACCTTGCCAAGGCAGCAATAGATGACCTTGAAGCAAATGCTATTGCGATTCATTTAAACCCTTTACAAGAAATCATTCAACCAGAAGGAGACCGTGATTGGCGAGGCGTGCTATTAGCAATTGAAAAAGCGGTTAAGACACTGCCCTGTCCAGTTCTTGTCAAAGAAGTCGGGGCTGGCATTAGTTTGCCAGTAGCACATAAACTAAGTGAGGTTGGCGTCACGCACATTGATGTGGCATGTACTGCTGGAACAAGCTGGGCTAAAATTGAAGCTGCAAGACTTGCGCCCTCTCAGTTATCTTTTTATGAGCCGTTTCTTGAGTGGGGTTATTCAGTAACAGAAATAGTGCCCGAAATGCGAAAGTCACTTGAGCATCTAACTATAATTGGCTCTGGTGGGTTGCGCGATGGTGTGGATTTAGCCAAACTATTATGGCTTGGATGTGATATTGGAGGCGGTGCTGCAATTTTACTAAACGCCTTAGAATCAGATAGTTTAGATATTCAACAAAATTCTCTTCAAGAAAAGTTGGAAACCATACAGCAACAGCTCTCTATTGCATTGTTTTTGATTGGTGCTAAAAGACCGGTTTGTACAGACGATTTTTATGAGAAGAACTGCTAGCAGCAAAATAAAAAAATAATAAACTTGCAAATCCGTTTCAGATCTTCAAATGTATACATTAAGACTTACAAAAGTCTTCCCCCAGACTGGAGGTCTCGGTTTTCCTACTTTCCGAGACCTCCAACCAAAATCCTGAAACTCTATTTTATAAATTCATTTTGGAAATACAATATGTATTTTCACCATATAAGATTGATTATCAATAGCATAATAATCTAAATCAAAATTTGATTGCGTATTTTTGACCTATTTTAATTAAAAAACATGGTTCGCAATTAGAATATAATTGAAATTTGCAACACCATAAATCAGGTCACTAAATATGAGATGATCTTACCGTGTTTTTATCAAAATGATAGATTTATCAAACTACAAAATTAACGTATAATTAATATTATATTATTTCAGCATTTTTTGCACAACGATCTATCAAAGGTGAGGTTTTTCAAAATAAATGAAAAATTTAATGTCAAAATATCCTAGAATTCAGGATCTGGAGCCAGCAGCGTCAAAAAAAATACCTCCTTTTATACATGCCTATCTTGCTGCAGGCACTGGCAGCGGGCACACAATG
This sequence comes from Alphaproteobacteria bacterium, assembly GCA_018666135.1. Classification (GTDB taxonomy): domain Bacteria; phylum Pseudomonadota; class Alphaproteobacteria; order Puniceispirillales; family Puniceispirillaceae; genus UBA5951. The sequence goes on from JABJAN010000098.1 coordinate 23,028, forward strand.
TTGCGCAATAGAGAAGCATTAGACGCCATTACCTTTACCCCAGAATTAATGCATGGTCGATATACCCCTGACCTTTCAACATCTCTCCTTGGCAAGACATATGCATTGCCATTTGGCGTTGCTCCTATTGGATTATCATCCATGATATGGCCATTGTCAGAGCAACATCTTGCTACAACTGCCGCAAAATATCAAATACCCTATACGCTTAGTACTGTTGCAGCCGCAAGTATTGAAGATGTTGGAAAAAAAAGTAATGGACGTGGCTGGTTTCAACTTTATGCACCAAAAAATCCTGATATCATGCGCTCATTATTAGATAGAGCTGAAAAGGCTGATATGCAAACTCTGGTGGTTACTGCTGATGTGCCAAGTCCTAGTCGCAGAGAAGATATGAGAAGAGCAGGAGCGCCTATAGGCTCCAGAAATGCAACCACATTAACACTTCCAATGTTACTTCAAATTCTGCAACATCCAAGTTGGGCAATCGCGGCATTGGGTTTGCGAGGTAAACTTCGTTTTAAAAATATGGAGCCCTATGCGCCAAAAAATTCGAGTGAGCCTATTTCTCATTTTATTGGCAGTGAACTCAACGGTTCTCTTAATTGGGAATATTTATCTGAAATTCGTAAATACTGGAAGGGCACGCTTCTATTGAAGGGTGTTTTGCGTGCCTCTGATGCTCTACGTGCAGTTGACACAGGGGTAGATGGAATTGTTGTATCCAACCATGGCGGCAGACAGTTTGACGGAAATCCTGCTTCGATCACTGCACTTCCATCTATTCGTCAGGCAGTTGGCACAACGTTTCCTATTATATTTGATAGTGGCATTCGCTCAGGTCTTGATATTCTAAGAGCCTTGGCGATAGGCGCCGATTTTGTATTAGTTGGCAGACCATTTTTATATGGCGTTGCTGCTATTGGCAGGAATGGCGGAGACCATGTTGTACAAATTCTGGAAGAGGAAATTAGCAACGCCCTATTACAGATAGGGGCAAAAAATATAACAGAGCTTCGCCAACGACTAAATTTTTAATCAGCCCGGCGACGACGTAAAGGTGCTTTTCCGCCTGCTGGTTTCCTTGCGGAATTGTTATTATTTGGTCTATTTCGATCAGATGGTTTAGCACTTCTGCTTCTTACTGGCTTATCTTCATTTCTTCCAGATCCGCGCAGCTTTAGTTTTGTTGAATATGTATCCTGTTTCTTTGGTTTATCTGCTTCTGAGATATGAGATTTATTTGATTTTGCTTTTTTCTCAGAACTTTTAAATTCACCCGTATCTATATCTTTATTTTCTTTTCTATGGTTTGGCTTTGAATATCTATCATTTTTATTTTTAAAATTTTGATTAGAATTTGAACGCTCAGACCTGCCTGCTGGCGCGCCCCTTCTTGATGAAGAAAACTTCTTATCACGCGACATTGGAATACGTTCTGGCGCTTGTGACATTTTTTTAATATCAATTTTACCTTCCAAAAGATAATCAGGCTTTATCTCAGAAACTAATTGCTCAACCCCATTTGCTGCAATCTCAATAAAGGTAGTTGAATTATGTATTTGAATGTCCCCTATTACGGATTTATCCATATTACCAATCCGACAGAGCATCGCAACAAGCCATCTAGGCTCTGCATTATCTCTATGTCCAACAGATAATTCAAACCAGGTAGATTTAGAAAAATCTGCTGGCCCAGTAGAGCCTGATATGTTTAAATCTTCTGGTGCAGATTTACCTGCCATTTGGCTACGAACAAATGCGGAGGCAACTATTTCAGGTGAAAATTTCTCAATTATTTTTTGAACTATTTCAGCATCTGACTGATCTAATGGAGCTGTTAATAATTCTGATTGAAGCAATTTAACCCTATCTTTTTCGATAATAGAATCTGCTGTTGGCGGGGTCATCCAACTTGCCTGTATTCCGTTATTTTGGAACATCCTCTCAACCCGTTTAAAATTACGGTTTGGAATTAGCACAACTGATATACCTTTACGTCCAGCTCTGCCTGTGCGCCCAGATCTATGCAACATTGCTTCATCACTTTGTGGTAAATCTGCATGTATAACCAAATCAAGATTAGGCAAATCAATGCCTCTAGCAGCAACATCTGTTGCAACACAAACATTTGCCTTGCCATCTCTCATAGATTGCAGCGCAAAATTTCTCTCCTTCTGAGACAGCTCACCTGACAAGGCAACAACAGAAAAGCCACGGTTATTTAACCGTGATGCAAGATGGGTAACAGCTGCTCTGGTGTTACAAAAAACAATTGCCCCAGTTACATCATGATACCGTAGTAAATTCATAATCGCTTTGTCTCTATCAGAGGGCTGAATTTTAATTGCGTGATAGTTAATATCAAGATGCTGTGTTTTTTTAGAAGACACAGAAAGCTGCAACGCATCTTTTTGATAGGTGCGAGCTAATTTAGCAATCTGAGCAGGAACCGTAGCTGAAAACAGCAAAGTTCTGCGGCTAACAGGCGCTTTATCCAGAATAAAAGTTAGGTCTTCTCGAAATCCCATATCAAGCATTTCATCTGCTTCATCAAGCACTACTGCTTGAACTTCTGCTAAACGTAACGCACCCCGTTCAATATGATCTCGCAATCTGCCTGGCGTGCCAACCACAATATGAGCGCCAGTTTCCAATATTCGTCTTTCTGCTCTTGGATCCATGCCGCCAACGCAGGATGCAAATTGGGCACCTGTGCGTGCATATAGCCATTCCAGCTCTTTACGTACCTGTAATGCCAGCTCTCTTGTTGGAGCAATTATTAGTGCAAGAGGCGCATGAGGTCGATCAAAATGCGAATTATCTGTGAGTAATGTTGTTGCGATAGACAAACCAAAAGCGAGTGTTTTTCCAGACCCTGTTTGCGCAGATACAAGCAGATCCGCATCAGGGTTTTCAATTTTAAGCACCGCCTCTTGAACTGGTGTCATTGTATCATAGGAACGTGCTGACATCGCTTCTGCAAGTGCAGAATGGATTTTAATCGTGTCTGACATATAGATTTCTTTCGAACAGGGTGAAAAACACCTCACTCTATACCGTTTTGTGTAAACTGTATTTTCAACAAACAGTAACGGTTGCTTCACAGAATGAAATAATGACTGTTGAATACGCTTTGTGGTGCCAGCTGTCAAAGATTTTCAATATGTTACAAATAATCATCTCTACTATATTATTGCTTTTTCTGGTATGCCGAGTAAATAATTCTGTTATATCCAACAGCCAAGATGCTTTTTACCATTTAATGAGAACAAAATGAGAGAATTTATTGCGCAGTTAAAATTTGATGCAAATGGATTAATTCCAGCGATAGCTCAACAATGGGACACAGGCGAAGTGTTGATGATGGCTTGGATGTCAAAGGAAACGTTATTAAAATCACTAGAACAAAAACGGGTCATATATTATTCTCGCTCAAAACAATCAGTATGGCGCAAAGGCGATAGCTCTGGTCATATTCAGCAGTTAAAAGAAGTGCGCACTGATTGTGATATGGATTGTCTTTTACTTCTGATAGAGCAAACAGGTTCTGCCTGCCATGAAAATACCAGAAGCTGCTTTACCAAACAGATATCACAATCTGGAATTTCAACAAACGCAGATACAGCCTATCCAGCCCTGGTAATCACCCCTAAAAACTAGATCTATCACCCTATTTTTTTCCTGAAAGCCAGCCTTGCTTAGCAGATGTATCAGTCTCGCGTTGTGAAACCCAAGCCGTTCCTTGTTTTGTTTCTTCTGCCTTCCAAAATGGAGCATCTGTTTTTAAAAAATCCATTATAAAGCGGCATCCATCAAACGCAGCATGACGGTGGGCAGAGGCACAGCCAACAAATACGATATTATCTTCTGGCGTCAATCTACCTATACGGTGAATTATTCTTACCGATTCAATAGGCCATTCTTGCATTGCTTGGCGCGCAATTTTATCAAGTGCTTTTTCTGACATACCAGGATAATGTTCCAGCGTAAGAGAAATTAAAGATTTAGAATCTGAATTTTCACGAACAATTCCAGAAAAAGTTGCGATCGCCCCAATTGCTCTGCATCTTAGTGATTTTATTTCAGATGTAACATCAAAATCTTCTGGCTGAATATTAATTTTTATCAATTTATCCTCCAGTTACAGGTGGAAAAAATGCAATCTCATCTGTGTCTTTTACGCTCTTATCACTATTAACAAATTCTTGGTTTATTGCTGCTCTAACAGCGTTTAAATCGTCAAATGCCTTGGCATGACCAGCAGATTGCTGTGATAGAAATGCTGCCAATTGACTGATTGTTTTCACTGTTTCAGGACAGTGAATATCTTCTTGCGAATACCCAATGTGATCACGCACCCATGCAAAATAATATATTCTCATAAGCTTTTTTCCATAAAGGGTAGAAAATCAAGCATCATTCCAGGCTCTACTCCTGAATTTTCAATCGGAATTTCTACCAATCCATCTGCACCTGTTAATGACGAAATAACCCCAGCTCCTTTTCTTCCATGCAAAGCGATACCTGTCCTATTATCGTCAAATCTCACAAGCTTGGCTCTTAAATATTCTGCTCTATTTGCAGATTTACTATGCCTAAACTGAGCAGGAAGGGCAATGCGCAACGGCGCCTGCATAATTCCCCCTTGCAAATGTGTAAGTAGAGCAGAAACAATTAAACGATAGCATACAAATGCGGCAACAGGGTTGCCAGGTAGGCAAATTACCAGTTGTTTTCCTCGTTTACCAACAGCCATTGGTCTTCCAGGTTTCATTGCAATACGCCAAAATATAACCTCGAATCCCAAAGCAGATAATGCGTCTTGAGTATGGTCTTCTATGCCTTGAGATGCACCACCTGAGGAGATTACAACATCACATTTTTCAAGCGCCTTTTGATATGCTTCCTGCAAACTAACTTTATTATCTTTAATAATACCAAAATCAGTGCAGATGTGCCCTCCTTGATTGATTAATGCCTGCAACATTGGACGGTTTGTATCATAAATCTGACCTTCTTGAAGGTATGCATATGACGCGTCTACCACTTCATCTCCAGTAGATAAAACAGCTACTGATAGGTGTGTGAAACAAGATATTTTAGCTCTTCCCACTGCTGATAATTGACCAATATCTGCCGCAGTAATTCTGTGTCCTTTTTTAATAATCTGTTCACCCAAGGCAAGGTTTTCACCTGCTTTACGAATATTAGAACCGGGTTGCGGAATAACAGAAATACGTACCTTTTTGTCTTTATCCAGATGGCAGGTTTCCTGCATGGCTATGCAATCCAAACCTTCTGGCACTATAGCACCTGTAAAAATAGCAACTGCCTGTCCTGGCAAAATCTCTCCTGAATAGGGGTGTCCTGCCTTAATCTGTGCTACAATGTCATACCGATGGTCTGGATTGGCAATTGCCCACTGGTAATGAAACGCAAAACCATCTAAAGCTGCATTATGACTTGATGGAAGCATTAATGGGCTATCCACATCTTCATCGCAAATTCGCCCAACTGATAAGTGAACAGGCACATTTTCTCGATTGCCTAATGGATTCACTGATTCAATCAACAAGTTGGTTACTTCAGATATAGAAAATGCATTTTCTCTCATTATTACTTTCCAAGCGTTAGATGGTTAATACCAGAAGTAGAAAGTATAAATTCGGCAATTTTGTCTATTTCTCTCATCAAAAAGCAAGGCAATGGCACATTCTTAATATGATCATCTGAAACCATCGCTAAAATAGACTTATCTTGTACATATAATAAGGGTGTTTTATTTGCCTCACGCCAGATTTCAATTTTTGGAATTGGCTCTTTTTTAAACCCTTCCACTAATACTAGACTTGCTGGCTGCAAACGATGAAGTAGCTCGTGGAGGGTTGGCTCTATTTGAGTGTAATTTTCGGTGAATAAGGCTGAACGCGTAATAGAAGATACAAGCACTTGACGTGATCCAGCTTGCCGAAGACGATAACTATCTTTACCTTTATGGTCAGCTTCAAATTCATGATGTGCATGCTTTATAACAGCAACATCGATATTTTTCTGATAAAAATGATTTATTAATTTTTCCGCCAATGTAGTTTTTCCAGAACCTGAAAATCCTGCAAAGCCAAAAATGGCTTCATGTCCTGTGGTTCTAGCAAGAGACCGCATATCATCTAGAACCGAGATATCCATCTTATCTATCCCCCAGTAACACTCATATGTCTTGAGACAGCCTGATTACTAGAACCGCGCTCGATAGCAAAATCATGCCCCAGCGGTTTCCTGCCGATTGCTTCAATAATAGCTTCCTTTAAGCCCTTTTTGCCTTCTGAACGCAAAGCCAGAGCAAGATTGGCGTTATCATCTTGTCCAAGGCATAAATATAACTGTCCTGTACAGGTCATTCTGACCCGATTGCAACTTTCGCAAAAATTATGTGTCAAAGGCGTTATAAAGCCAACTCTCTGACCTGTCTCACCAATGTCAACATATCGCGCTGGTCCAGCCGACTGATGGTTAGACTGAATTAAGGTAAATTTTTCTGATAGTTTTTGTTCAACCTCACTAACAGACATATATTGATCTAATCTATTCTCACTCCCAATATCGCCCATTGGCATCACTTCAATAATTGTAATATCAAATCCTTGTTCGCCTGCCCAAAGCACCATCGATGAAAGTTCGTCGTCATTTATTCCTTTCAAAGCGACCGTATTTAGTTTGATTTTTAATCCTGATTGTTTTGCTTGTCTTAATCCATTTAGAACCGTATCTAATTTCCCCCATCTAGTAATCTGGGTAAATTTTTCAGAATCAAGGGTGTCAATTGAGACATTAATTCGTCGCACGCCTGCATCAAACAATGAATCTGCAAATTTATGCAATTGACTGCCATTTGTGGTGATTGTTATTTCTTCAAGATTATTATTTTTTACCTGCGCACCCAAATGACTAATTAAATGCATAATATTTCGTCTGACCAAAGGCTCACCCCCTGTAAGACGTATTTTTTTTGTTCCAAGTTCCATAAAAGTATCACAAACATCTGCAATCTCTTCAAGCGTAAGTAATTCTTTTTTGGGCAAAAAAGTCATATGCTCAGCCATGCAATAAACGCATCTAAAATCACATCTATCTGTAACTGAAATACGCACATAGTCTACTATGCGGCCAAACGGGTCTATCAGCTGATTTTCTTGCATCTGTTATTTCCATCACATAATGTCTTAAATTTCTATATCTTCACGACAAAATTATGAAGATATATTTTTCTTGAATAGAAAATAGGGTCAAGAGGTATGTTTATAAAGAATATTATTACAAAAATTCTTAAAAAGATTAAGAATTGCTGTTTAATATGTTTTTCTCTTGAAGCCCCTCATATCTTTTCATCAGCTGTTCTGCCTTTTTCAAAATAGGTTTATCAATCATTTTACCTTCATGTTTAATAACAGCATTATTAGCAGTTGCGTCCACTAATTTTTTAGCTTCTTCATATTGCTGTTTGCTTGGCATAAAAATCGATTGTGCTGGTTTAACTTGGCTTGGGTGGATAAGCAACTTACCCCCAAAACCTCGTTTTCTTGCATCCTCACAATCTGCTTTAAGTTGTTCTATTGCTGAAATATCTGAGGTAACACAGTCAAGAGGAGCTGCTTTTCCATGCAGTTTACTTTGCAAAACCAATTCAGCGCGATATGGCGCTAATACACTAAGATCTGCATCACATCCAAGGTCGGTTGAAAAATCAAAATGACCAAAAGCACACCCAATTACATCTGGCAGCTGCATTAAATCGCCTATTGCAGCCAACCCTGCGACTGTTTCGACAAGACATAAAATAGAGCGATTTGTTTTTTGATGCCCAAGCCATTGCGTAATCGCAATCAAGTCCTCTGATTTAGAGAGCATTATACCAATATTGCCACATTGCTCAAGACACTCTAAATCATCTGACACAAATGGGCTCTGTAAATCATTTACCCTTACAAACAAGTTGCAAGATTTATCATCAAATTCAAGTAAATTTTTTCGTGCTTCGTCTTTTTGATCAGCAGATACCGAATCTTCTAAATCAATGATAATGCTATCTGCACCAGATTGCAGGGCTTGTTCAAACCTATCAGCCCTGATTCCAGGAACAAATAAGGGAGTTATCGGCATAAACACACTCATAAATAGACCTCCGCCTGCATCGTAATTTTTCTATTTTCATTGCAACAATAAACAATTAATTCATTTTTGTCTGGTGTTTCTTCAACCCATAAATGTGCTTCCTCACCCGCAATTAAAGGAGAGAAATTCCGATACATAAAGCGCTTAGGCACCTTCCCCAAATGAGACGCCGCTGCATTTAATAGCCAAGTTGCTTGCATAGGTCCATGCACTACAATCCCAGGCTGACCCTCGATTTTAGTTGCATGATTAACATCATAATGAATTCTGTGACCATTAAAGGTTAAGGCAGAATAGCGAAATAACAATACAGGGTCTGTACGATAAATTGCTTTATGTATTACAACTTGATTTGGTAAAGTTGATGCTGATTTTATTTGCTTATCTGCTATTTTATCAGAGGTAGAGTTTTGGTCTTCTTTGAAAACAAGACGCTGCGTTTCTGTTAATATTTTGGTTTGATTGCTATAAAAATCATGTGTTATTGTCAGAAAATATAACGGGCCTGATGACCCTGTTTTATGCTGTATATCTGTTACTAAGGATATTTTTTTTATATCATCATTCAGCTTAAACAGGTCAAATATCTGTATCTCTCCCCCTGCCCACATACGTCTTGGATACGGCAATGGGGGCAAGGTGAAACCCAGTTTTGTATGACCATCAAGTCCTAGATTTTCTGAGGATTCAACCTCAGGTCCCAAACACCAATGTATACCTAGCGGGGTTGCCACATTCTCATATAATTGACCATCAAAGGTAATTTTGAATTGCTCAATTAATCGCTGTGCAACTTGATCCGTGCATTCTCGTTTTTGTGCTGTCCAATCAGAAAAAGTAATATCTGCCATTTATCCTATCTCAATTTTTAAATTCAGCATGGTGTTAGTTTGCATCTGGAGCAGTAACGTTAAATCCAGGCAGATTACATGCTACATTCTGATACCAATGGCTTAGCGCTGGTCTCTTTTCGGACCAGTTATACACATTTCTAAAAGATAAATACCCAAGACATGAAGCCAGTGTTATGGCTGCTCCTGCATAAGGGTCAGCAGAGAGCCAATCATCTATATTCTTTTCTAGATAATCACATCCATTTTTTAACTTATTTTGATGATGCTCTCGCCATAATTGCGGGACTGGCTGGTCTCCTGCATATCTGCCAGCATATACCCAAAGCAAAGCTGAATCTATCATTGCTTCTGCTAGGGCTGCTTGGGTAAGCGCTATATCTCTTAAATCACCAGATTTTGGAAATAACAATTTTTCTGATTCTCGCTCCAAAAAATCCATAATCACACGGCTATCAAATAAAATTGTGCCATCTTGTTTTATCAGCACTGGAATTCTGCCAGTGGGGTTTTGGCTTCTCAAACTATCTGCAGGGTCATTTGTATCCGCAACATCTAAATCAATTTTATTTTCAATACCTAAATGATGTGCCGCAAGTACTATTTTGCGAACGTAAGGAGATGCTTTGCTATATCGTAATTTATACATGATTTTCCTATTATTTTTATTACAGCACTTTAAAAACAAAACTGTCGTTGTGGAATTCTATTGAGACTATCTATATTCTAATTACAGTCTATTAATTCTCAAAAGAAGACAATAAATTGTCTTAAATATATTTCTTTTTTCTACCACAGATAAAAAATATGGAGAGATAGATATACTGTATTAACAGCTATACAAACCAAATTATACTGCCTATATTTTCGGTGTTTATGACTGTAGTGATGAAATGTGATATCGATATGCGTCTAAAAATTTGTTTTGTTAGTATTGGTGCAAACGGAAGTGCAATTGCCGCAAATATGATAGCCGCAGGTGCAGACATTAAATGCTATGATCCGTGGCCAGCCCATGTAGATGCCATTCAGCAAAAGGGGCTTTTTATACATCTTCCAGATGAGATGCAAAATCAATCAATACCAATTTATCATTTATGCGAATTGGCAGAAACAGCAGAACCATTCGATGTTATTTTTATGGCTTCGAAATCATATGACACCAAATGGATTACTGAATATATAGCACCTCACCTTGCACATGATGGTATTGTTGTCGCATTGCAAAATGGGATGACTACTGATGAAATTGCAGGCATTATTGGAGCTGAGCGAGTCTTAAGCTGTGTTGTAGAACTATCTTGCGAGCTTTTTACGCCAGGTCAAATTCAGCGAAACACCCCAAGTAAAAAAACGTGGTTTGCTATTGAGAACAAGAAAACACCTTACCTTCTTGAAATTCTTAAATTGCTGGAAAATGCTGGTACTGTTGTGCAGGTAGATGAAATCCAATCTGCAAAATGGATGAAGTTACTTGTTAATTCTATGAGCCTTGGACCATTTGCTTTATTGGGCAAGCCTGTTCAAGAAGGCCTAAATACGCCAGGAATGAGAGAACTTATTCTCAAAATAGGAGAAGAGACTCAAAAAATTGGTGATATGCTAGGTTTCACCCCTTTCCCAATTATGGGATTAAGTGAGAATGACGTAAAAACAACTAATAATCTGCCTGCATTATTGATGGACACTCTTGCTGGGCATATTGGTCCAGCAGCGCAAGATTGTATACTTCAGGATTTTATTAGAGGAAGACGCACAGAAATCGAAACGATAAATGGATTTATTGTTGCGCAAGCAAAAGCAGCGGGTATTGACGCACCTTATAATCAATCCATCATTGAAATGGGACAAAAAGTCAAAACTGGGGAGCTTGAACTACAAACAGAAAATGTAGCCTATCTTGCATCATTGATGAGCAAATAATTATTTTACTAATAATTTCTGCAATTTTTGCACTACCACCTGCTCAGCTTCTTTCCAAGCTATTGTACCCGCAAAATCACCCTTATTAGATAACATAAATACCGTTGCTGTGTGGTCAATGGTATAATCATCTTCTGCAGTTACAACCTTTTTACGATAAATACCCCACGAATTTGCCAAGGATAACACCTCTTCTAATGGACCTGTGATACCTGTAATATTTTCTCCAAAATAGGGAAGATAATTTGCCAATTGCTCTGGGGTGTCTCTATCTGGATCAAGCGTAACAAAATATATGGGCAGTTCAATCCCCATATTTTCAATTATTCTGCTCAAATCAACAAGAGTAGTTGGACAAATTTCTGGGCAATAGGTAAAGCCAAAAAACAATAGCGAAGGAGACCCCTTAAATGCTTGCTCAGTGATCGGTTCACCAAGATGATTAATTAGTGAAAACGGCTCTCCAAGAGAAAAACTAGGCTCTGGTATTTGCTTGCGAGCAATAAAATCACTGATAAAAAATATGCCTATAAACACCACGCCGAAGGCTAAAAACAACAGTTTTTTTCTTGACCATAGAAAATCTAACATTGATATCCTTATCCTGAATTCAGTGAATCAGCCAATGAATTGAATGGACCATTATCTATTCGTGTTATTATGCATCTTATAATTACATATATTTTTAGGATTTTGCCAGTCACTCTTTTACTTTTAGCCCCAGAAACTGATGTTTAAATAAGCAATCTATGTTTATTTATGCAAATTATGGTTAAATTTACATAAATAAAATGCATAGCTAGTGGGTGAGGCATAAGGATGATAGGGCTAAAATACGAATACCAAAGAAATTGAAATCATCGCTGAATTATTATATCAACGAAGCATGACCACAGATATTCTAACAGCACTTTCACATTTGATTTATAATTCAAGTTTTGTTTTGCCATCATCTGCACAATCAGGTGTTAGCAAGCCTGTCACTGCAGGTGATCGTTTCGAAGATTTTTGCAAAGATTGGCTCTCAGAGTTAAAACCTGGTGATGTTTCAAATAGAGAATCACATTACCATGCCGCTTTTTGTTATAGAGGCTCGGCGAACAATCCGCCAGATGCAATGTATAGAGGCGGCAATGATGGTGACGCCTTTGAATTTAAGAAACATGAAAATAAAAATGCATCTTCTGCGCCAAATTTAGAACTAAATTCTTCTTCTCCAAAAGATATGTTGCTGGCATCTAATCCAAGATTAACCAAAGAATGCATTGAGTGTGAAAAATGGGATAAAAGAAGTTTTTATTACATCATTGGTAATGTTCCTCCAAGAAGTGAGAGAGTATCCAGTTTATGGGTAGTCGATGGAAGACTTCTTGCAGCAGACTCCTCTTTCTACCTTCAATGGTTTAACGGTTTAAAGGCAAAAGTAGACGAGTATTTGCAAGAAATTGGGCATGGCAAAACAGAAACCAAAGAAATAGGAAGAATTTCAAATATCGACCCTTTAAACAGATCTACTCTAAGAGTTAGATCAATGTGGGAGTTAGAACACCCAGCGAGTGTTTTCAAAACTGTGGACGGCGTTCAATTTCCTGAAAAAGGAAATTCTGTTCTACATGCATTAATCTTACAATCTCAATGGGATAATTATTCTATAAAGGGAAAAGAAGCTCTTTTGGATTTTGCTAAGAATAAAAAAATTTCAATCACGAATCTAGAAATTGCTAGTCCCTGCGGGGAAAAAAATCTAAGCGTTAAGTTAATTCGGTTTGAGTCATAAGTGAGCTTTGACAAATCATTAGATGATTGACATAAATAACCACTCAGTCAAAATAGAACGTAGACAGAACAAAAATGGATATTAATTAATGCCTGCTCTAAAAATTGCTACTTTCTTCTCTGGTGCAGGTGGTTTAGATTTTGGGTTTAAAAAAGCTGGCTTTAAATTAATCTGGGCGAATGAATATGATAAGGAGATTTGGGATACTTTTGAGTATAATCACCCTAAAACTCATTTAGACAAAAGAAGTATTGTGAATATTCCATCAGATGATGTTCCTGATTGTGATGGCATCATCGGCGGTCCCCCCTGCCAAAGTTGGAGTGAAGCAGGTGCATTGAGAGGTATCGAGGATGAGCGTGGTCAGCTATTTTATGAATTTATTCGTATTTTAAGAGACAAAAAACCAAAATTTTTTTTAGCTGAGAATGTATCTGGAATGTTGGCTGCAAGGCATCGTCCCGCGCTTGATAATATTATCAGGCTATTTGAAGAATCTGGGTATAAGGTGAGCTTTAAATTGCTGAATGCAGCTGACTATGGCGTTCCTCAAGATAGAAAAAGAGTAATTTTCATTGGGTTCAGGCAAGACTTAAATATCAATTACCAATTTCCAGAAGCTCTCAAAAATAAAGTCACTTTGCGAGATGCCATTTGGGATTTGAGAGAAAATGTAGTCTCTGCTGCTAATAAAAATTATACCTCTGGGGTAAAATGTAAATTCTTGAATCATGAATATATGACGGGTGGTTTTTCCTCCATTTATATGTCAAGAAACAGAGTGCGAACTTGGGATGAGCAGTCATTTACAATACAGGCAGGCGGACGGCATGCACCGTTACATCCACAAGCACCTAAGATGCAGCATATAGAACAGAATAAAAAACTATTTGTTGCTGGCAAGGAAAACCTTTATCGAAGATTATCTGTGCGTGAATGTGCTAGAATTCAAACTTTTCCTGATAATTTTGAGTTTATCTATTCTAAAATAGCAACGGGATATAAAATGATTGGAAATGCGGTCCCAGTTGAGTTTGCAAAAATTTTAGGCACTTCAATCCGCAGACATTTAAAATAGACTAGAAAAATTCACTCTAATTCATCCCCAAACAAATAGAGAACAAAAAACGAGCTGGCGAATGAAATATTCAGTGTTTGATATATGCCATTTTAAGTATACAAACGCTTCTCATTTATCGATAAAATAACTGGCATTCACATAAATTAATGCTAGGGTATAGTTACAAATTTTTTAATTTACGGAGCGAATAATGACAAGTTCACAATCTAATGTACGGCCAGAAATTTACCAATTTAATCTTGGAAAATTTAAAGTTACCAACATTTTAGATGGGTATTTTCATCGCGCTGATATGCATCCCTTTGCGGCTACAAATGCACCCCCTAGCGAAATTGAAAAAGTTGCAAAAGACCATCACCTACCCTATCCAAAATTAGAACATAATTTTGTTCCTACTATTATTGAGACAGATGATTCGCTGATTGCGTTTGACCCTGGTTTTGGCAAACGGGCACCTGCGCCATCTGCTGGTTGGTATAATGATCTTCTAGAAAAAACAGGATATAATGTTGACCAAGTAACTCATGTTGTTGTCTCGCATGGGCATCCAGATCATATTGCTAATTTAACAACAGATGATGCGCCTACCTTCAAAAACGCTGAAATTGTGATTAGTAGAGCAGAATATGAGTTTTGGTCAGGTGATGCGCCAATACCTGAGTTTAGAGGAGCAACCCGAAAAATGTTCCGAGAAGTAGTTGTGCCACTTGCTGATAGATGTCGTTTTATTGAACCTGATGCATCGATTGTTGGCGGACTAACTGCATTAAATGCATCTGGTCATTCAGCAGGTCACTTGGCTTTTCACGTAGAGAGTGAGGGCAAAGAATTAATGATATTATCAGATACCATCGCTCATTATGCAATTTCACTTGCAAATTTAGAGTGGCAATTTTCTATGGATGATAATCCTGAAATGGCTGTTCAATCGCGCAAAAGACTAGTGGAACAAGCCGCATCAAGCAAAGCCCCTATCATTGGGTTCCATATGCCATTTCCATCTGTAGGCTATATTGAGAAATCAAATAATAGCTATGAATGGAGACCTGCAACCTATCAGCTTAACTTACAAGATGATTGAGAATCAAAGGCTATCTATAATTGATTATAATGCATTTTATCTAGAACAGAATTGATGTTTAAATTAACCCTCATTATGAGCTAACTCAAAAAAGTGAACATAATCAACTAGATAAGGTGCATTTTTTTCATTAAGTGCTTTATTAATAGCTGCTTTTAGTTTTTCTGCTGTTTGATCTAGTGACTTGGAGCTCTTATAATCAGTAATTGACGTCTCCCCTAGCGCTATGAAAACAGCTGAACTCATTACTGGCGACATAGCTGTCATAGATTCGGCATACGCCTCAGCTTCTGTTACCTTAAGATAGGTAGAAACAGCTAAATCAGCTCTAACCACTGTCTCTTTCTCGCCTTTGATATTAGTTACAAAAGTGGTAAAAATTTTATAATATAAATATTCACTAGGAACGAGACTGAAGATGTCTTCGCTTTTCGTTTTATTATCCGGTTCACTATCTTCTGGCAGTATTGACACGCCAACCAAAGCTGGGTCTATTCCACCCAATTTTGCTTTACGGGCAATTGATTGAACAATTTCCTCTGATGAGGGTTGTTTGGGGACAAACAATAGATGCGATATAATAAAAATCGTGGCAATAGCAAGCACAGGTCCTGCAATAAGCATCAATATCATGACCTTACTATCAGCAGATGTTAATTTACCTATCACCTTTGCTAGCATTAATTATCCAGACTATTTGTTAAATAAAATCAAAACTTGGAGGTATTCCTTATATAGCTATCACCATACAAAACTCATGCCAGAGTAATGTCACATGATAATCTTTTTTCTAATTATATTTGGCAAAGGTTATTCCCAAGATAACAGTAAATAGAACAAGGCTTATTAGTCTGCTGTCCAACCGCCATCAATTAATAACGAAGTGCCTGTTATCATTGCACTTGCATCTGATGCAAGAAATACCACTGCACCCATAATATCTTCAATTTCGGCAACACGTCCTAGTTTTATTTTGCTTTCAATCCATTTTTTTCTCTCTGGATTAGCAAAGGTTGACTGACTAAGTGCGGTTCTAACAAATGTTGGGCAAATTGTATTAACTCTTATTTGATGAGGCCCCCATTCAATTGCCTGAGATTTTGTATATCCTTCTGCTGCATGTTTAGTAGCGCAATATACAGCTCTATCTATTCCACCAACAACAGCCATTTGAGACGAAATTGTCATTAATGAGCCAGATTTTCCTGTTTCAATAAGTCGCTTGGCAACTGCCTGATTTAAAAAATAACCTGCCTTAATATTAAGCTGAGACACAGCATCGAAATCCTCGATACTTGTGTCTAAACTTGCACCATGGCGGGCCATACCAGCGCTATTCACCAAAATATCAAATGGGTCTTGTTTATTTATCATGTCTCTTGTTGCGCTGATATCTGTTACATCCAACACACAAGCAGTAGCATCCCATCCCTGTTCTCTCATCTGTGATTGTAAATCATGCAAACTATCCGCCGAGCGGACTACCAATGTAACAGATGCTCCTGCTTCACATAATGCGACTGCGCATCCAACACCAATGCCAGACGATGCGCCAGCGACTAATGCCCTCTTGCCAGCTAAATTAAAGGAAGGTGTGCGTGGAAGTGATGTGCTCATTTTTTTAGCCTCTATTATTCCGCAGCGTCGCCATATCCAACATTCTTACCGCCATAGCGTCTTACCCGAATATTACATTGCTCTGCATGACCAATAAATCCCTCTAAAATGCATAAACGCGACCCGTAGGCACCAATTTCAGCTGCAGCTTCATCTGTCGTAATTTTTTGATAGGAATGTGTTTTCAAAAACTTGCCAACCCATAAGCCACCTGTATATCTTCCTGCCTTCTTTGTTGGCAGGGTGTGGTTGGTGCCAATCACCTTATCACCATTAGCAACATTAGTGCGTGGGCCAAGAAATAGAGCCCCATAACACGTCATTTTTTCAAGGAACCAATCATCTCTATCTGTCATTACCTGAACATGCTCTGATGCAATTTCATCTGCCATCTGCAGCATTTCATCATAGGTATCACACAAAATCACCTCACCATAATCTTGCCAGCTAACAGATGCTGTATCAGCAGTTGGCAGAATACCTAAAAGCCTATCAATCTCACTCAAGGTTTCTTGTGCCAGCTTTTCAGAAATAGTTAATAATACTGCTGGTGAATTATATCCATGTTCTGCTTGACCCAATAAATCGGTGGCACATAATTCTGCATCTACTGTTTCATCTGCAATCACCATTGTTTCAGTTGGTCCTGCAAATAAATCTATACCTACTTTGCCAAAAAGTTGTCTTTTTGCTTCAGCAACAAATGCGTTTCCTGGTCCAACTAGCATATGAACTGGCTCAATCGTCTCAGTCCCCAATGCCATAGCGCCAATACCTTGCATACCTCCAAGCACATATATCTCATCTGCGCCTCCCATATGCATTGCAGCGATAACAGCGGGGTTTGGTTTACCTTGAAATGGCGGTGTAGATGCAACAATACGAGGCACACCAGCGACCGAAGCTGTAAGTACAGACATATGAGCAGAGGCAACCATAGGAAACTTACCTGCTGGAACATAACAGCCTACTGACTGCACAGGAATATTCTTATGTCCTAATATCACCCCTGGTAATGTTTCAACTTCAATATCTTGCATAGATGCACGTTGCGCCTTGGCAAAGTTTCTTACCTGTTCTTGAGCAAATTTTATATCCTCAATATCCCGTGGGGACACCTCTGCAATCAGAGCATCTATTTCACTTTGTGATAAACGGTATGAGGGCGGCGAATAATTATCAAATTTCTCTGCAAGTTCACGAACAGCTATATCTCCCCTAGCCTCTATATCTGAGAGAGTTGTTTCAACTATCTGGCGCACTTTTGCATCATCTTCTGAACGCTCTAATGCCGATTTACCTTCTTTTAAATACCGAATTGCCATTATATTTCCTCAATTATGTTTCTTACCTAATAAATCTAAAACTACGCGATTAACGATACTATAAAGTGCCATTTATTACATAACTCAATATGCGTGTTATCTGCTCTGGTGTATCAACTACTGCTAGGGCTGCCCCATCCACTTCCTTGAGTGCATGCTGATGGTCAGCTCCATGCATTATAATAAGAGGTTTGCCAAGCGCAGCTGCGAACCCCGCATCAAAAGCAGCATTCCATTGCTTGTATTTTTCGCCAAACCGAACAACCACAATATCAGCTTGCTCAAGGTAGGTACGAGTTCTAATTGCATTGAGTTTTGCGCCTTTGTGATCATGCCAAAATTTGGCTGTTTCTGCACCCATGATTTCTACCCCGCAATCATCAGATGCGCCATGGTCTGTCACAGGAGAAGTAAACGAAACTGGCAACCCAGCGGCAACGGCTTGTTGTTCAATAATATCTCGCCAATCTGTGTGAATTTCTCCAGAAAGATAAACTGTCCAATGCATTTATTTACTCCTAATATTTTTTGGTAACGCAGTGTACCATAAACTGGCGTTAACACGAGCATAACGAGAGATTAATTTTATGCATTATTGCATATGATGGAACACCAATACATATTTTATGAAAGGCAATAAACCAACCCATAATAAAATAATAGTGACAATTTTATTGCCTCATAATAAAGTTACGTCTCAGACAATATGTAAGGATAAGAAACGTGCAAAAATTTCAGATTATTTTCGCAGGATATGGCCCAGAGCATACCTCATTTTCCAAATCACTTAAGATAATGGGAGATAAAATTGCACATCAATTTTCTGATTTAGTAGATGTACAATATGTCTATAACGTGATGGATTTGGGATATAAATCTGAAGATATTTTATGGATGACCGACAAAAATATATTAACCATCACTTATCAGTCTACAAGTTATCTAACAGATGACGTTCCTGAGCTTGGTTTTGTAGATTTACCTTTTTTGTTTCGAGATAATGCACACGCACGAAGCGCAATGGACGGCGCACTTGGACATTATTTAAGCAACCAAATTGAAGATAGAAAGAATTATAAAATTCTTGGTTATTTGGAAAATGGATTTAGACAAATATCAAATTCACTAAGAAAAATTGAACAGCCTGATGATATGAAAGGCATGAAAATTAGAGTATTGCCAAGTGATATCCACTCCCGCTTCTTCGAGCTTTTAGGGGCAATTCCAATGCGTATGGATCTTACACAAGCTATTAATGATATACAGACTAGCGCTCTAGATGCCCAAGAAAATCCCTATACGAACACCACTACCTATGGTGTTCATAAGTTTCATAAATACCATACGCTTTCAAATCATTTTTATATTTCACGTGCAATCATGTGTAATAGAACCCAATTTTATGAGTGGCCTGAAGCCTTAAAAAAAGCCATAATCGCAGCCGCAGGTGACGCAATAAAATGGCAACGTTCTCAAATAGAGATAGATGTAAAAGAAGCTGAAAAATTAATCCTTGAGGCAGGCGGGCAAATACATTCTCTTACATCAGAACAAACAAGATTATTTCAAGAAAAAATTACCCCTCTTTATGAACAGGCAAGAGCCCAACTTGGAGATGAGCCGTTTAATCTTCTCTCTAAATCATAAATCTCTCATCTTAGATTTTTAAAAAAAGCAGCTAATAAAAGATTTTAAAATGGACAGGATCTAATTATTTGCCTGTCCACATTATGAATATCACGATGCCCACACATAGCCATGGTATAATCAAGTTCTTTATGAATAATCTGCAATGCGTCTGTTACACCTTGCTTGCCATTAGCGCCTAAACCATACAAAAATGCACGTCCAATCATTACCCCCTTGGCACCAAGAGCAATCGCTTTTAGCACATCTTGACCTGAACGAATGCCGCCATCCATCCATACATCTATCTTATCGCCAACAGCAGCAGCAACTTCAGGGAGCATCGCAATTGAAGTTTCAGCGCCATCAAGCTGTCTGCCGCCATGATTTGATACAACAAGCGCGTCTGCTCCTATTTTCTGAGCCTGTTTTGCATCCTCAGGGTCCATTATTCCTTTTAAAATTAGTTTGCCGCCCCACCAATCACGGATACGCGCTATATCATCCCAATCTAGCGCTAGATCAAATTGGTCACCAACCCATGAAGACAAAGAAGATAAGTCAGACACCCCATCTACATGACCAACAATATTTCCAAAATGATGCCGCCTAGTACCCATCATTCCAAGACACCAAGCAGGTTTTGTTGCCATATTAATGATATTTTTTAACGTTAATTTAGGGGGGGTAGATAAGCCATTTTTTATATCTTTATGACGCTGACCTAATAGCTGGAGATCTAATGTAACAACTAGCGCTGAACATTCAGCTGCCTTTGCACGCTCAACTAGTTTTTTCGAGAATTCATGATCACGCATAACATATAGCTGAAACCAAAATGGCGCTGAGCTATGCTTGGCAACATCCTCAATTGAGCAAACAGACATTGTGGATAATGTAAAGGGTATACCAAACTCTGCTGCTGCCTGAGCTGCTAGAATTTCCCCATCTGCTATTTGCATACCTGTAAGACCTGTTGGGGCAATTGCAACTGGCATGGAAGCAGCTTGTCCTGCCATGTTTGTCTTTGTAGTTCTGTTTGTCATATCTATTGCGACTCGCTGGCGAAATTTAATCTGCTCCAAATCCGTTTGATTAGCCCGATAAGTTGTTTCTGTCCACGAACCACTATCAGCATAATCATAAAACATTTTCGGAACACGCCGTTTTGCCTGCTGCCGCAATTCCTCAATAGTTGTTATTATTGCCATAAATTATTTCCTCTAAGAGAGTGCTATTAAATATTTAGGGTATTGTAAGGTGACAAACAACTGATTAATTGCCCTTAAAGGCGCAAGGTCTGCGTCATTATTATTGCCACTAGATTATTGTGACTAGCCTATTTATAGTCTGGTCTGTATGTGAGAGAGTTTTTTGACGTCCTCTGGTAGGTCAATATCTTCTATTACTTCCTGATTGTCCCAATTAACCCCATTTATCGCAGAAATATAAGCAGATAGAATTTGTCTGCCTCCTTGATCTCCTGAAATAGACTGCAATTCATCAAAA
>JABJAN010000012.1 GCA_018666135.1 Alphaproteobacteria bacterium
ATCATCATCAACAACTAATATCTTATGCACTGACATTTTTTTAATTATCACCAATTCTAGTTGAGCCATTTTTTTTGATTTATAAATGAAGCTGTATTTTACAAATTGATGCAAGAAAATAAGAAGGATTGTAACTTTGTGTAATAAAATTGCGTATTTTTACGGCAGACTTTATGAATCTATCTGTTATTTGGTTGAAATCTAAAAATATCGTAATAAAGATGGTTCCCTAAACATTTTGATTAGGGAGAACAAAATGAAAATCAAACTTTTAATCGCAGCATCCGCTGCACTTTCAATTTCATTTTCGGCAATAGCTAAGGCTGAACCACAAGCAGAAGTCCTGCATTGGTGGACATCAGGCGGCGAGGCTAAATCTGTTGCTGTTTTGCAAAACGAGTTTTCTTCTCGTGGTGGCTCATGGACAGATATGCCAGTTGCAGGTGGTGGCGGTGATGCTGCTATGACTGCTCTGCGCGCTCGGGTTTTGTCTGGCAATGCACCAACAGCCGTCCAGCTTAAAGGTCCTGCTATTCAAGAATGGTATGAAGAAGGCGTTTTAGCAGACATCAGTTCAGTTGCTGAAGCTGAAGGTTGGAAGAATGTTCTTCCAGCATCAATTGCTAATCACATGAAGTGCGAAGATACTTGGTGTGCTGCCCCTGTAAATGTGCACCGAATCGATTGGATTTGGGCTAATGCTGCTGTTCTTGCTGAAAACGGTATTTCAATGCCAACTTCATGGGACGAATTCAATGCATCAGCTACTAAACTTCAAAAAGCAGGCATCACACCATTGGCGCATGGCGGCCAAGCATGGCAGGATGCAACCGTGTTTGAGGCAGTTGCTCTTGGCATCGGAGGTCCTGAGTTTTTCCGCAAGGCTTTTTTAGAGTTGGATAAAGACACACTTCAATCAGATACCATGGTAGCGGTATTCGACCAGATGCGCATTATGCGTGGTTTCGTTGACAGCAATTTTTCTGGACGTGACTGGAACCTTGCAACAGCAATGGTAATGAATGGCGAAGCAGCATTCCAAATAATGGGTGACT
This sequence comes from Alphaproteobacteria bacterium, assembly GCA_018666135.1. Lineage (GTDB taxonomy): Bacteria > Pseudomonadota > Alphaproteobacteria > Puniceispirillales > Puniceispirillaceae > UBA5951. The sequence continues at coordinate 1,056 of JABJAN010000012.1, forward strand.
GGGCAAAAGGTGAATTTCTAGCAGCTGGCAAACGCCCTGGCATTGATTTTTTATGTACCTCTACACCTGGTGACGGATTCCTTTATAATGTGGATAGCTTTGCGATGTTTGAAGTAGACGGTACTGATAAACAAGCTGGTCAATTGCTACTTGCGGAATTGATCGTTGGTAAAAACTTCCAAAAAGTATTCAACATGAATAAAGGCTCTATTCCTGCACGGGTGGATGTGGCGCTAGATGATTTTGACTTATGCGCTCATATATCAGCACAAGATATGGCAACAAGTAATTCAAATGGTTCTCTATTGCCTTCATATGCTCATGGCATGGCACTTAGAGGCGCACAATCAGGCGCAATCACTGATGTTGTAACAGCACATTTTAACTCTGATATGTCTTCAAATGACGCAGTTGAGATGCTCTTAAAAGCTGTTGCTAACAGCATGTAAAAATAATTGCCCTATCCATATTTTTGGATAGGGCTTTTTTTGATAGGAATTGTGCTGTGTTTGAATGGTTAGAAAAACAACTTCCAAAGTTAGTGCTTGCTCCTTCTTTTGTTGCAATTCTATTTTTTGTTTATGGATTTATAGGTTGGACAGCTTGGATATCTCTTACAAAATCAAGGCTATTACCAAAATATGATATTATTGGCTTATTGCAATATGAGCGTTTATTTGCAGCCCCTAGATGGGATGTAGCATTTTCAAATCTTTTTATTTTTGGATTTCTTTTTATATTAATATCGATGCTACTTGGTTTGCTATTAGCCGTTATGTTGGATCAAAAAATACGAACTGAAGGCATTATTAGAACAATCTATTTATACCCAATGGCTCTCTCACTAATCGTGACAGGTACAGCATGGAAATGGATCTTAAATCCTGGTCTAGGGCTTGAAGCAATGATACGTGGATGGGGCTGGGAAAACTTTTCTTTTGATTGGTTGGTAGACCCCAATATGGCTATATATACAGTTGTTATTGCTGG
>JABJAN010000099.1 GCA_018666135.1 Alphaproteobacteria bacterium
GCAATACCAAGAATGACTAGCTGATATCTGCTGTAGTCTGAAATGACTTCAAACATTATTTTTATATTTCATCAAATGCCTAAAAACAAATTACTTACGATGGTAATCTAAAAAATTATTGAAGTAATATTTATTTTAAGTTCAATAATTTTTCTGCGTTCAGATGTGTGATTTTTTCATAATCATCTGGAGATAATTTTGTTGATTTAATCCAGTCAGTACCATCTTTATTATTATTATAGGGCCAATCCACAGCAAATAAAATTCTGTCAGCCCCCATTTCCATCAGGGAACATAATAGAGCTGAGTCTGAAAAGTTACCGCTTGTGGTGATATAAAAATGCTTACAAAAAGTATCTCTGAAGGAAACCTGTCGACTATTAGGGGATTGCCGTGTGGTAATTCCCTCATGTGTTCTATCCAATAAAAATGGAATCCCTTCACCCAAATGACCTAGAATAATTTTTAAATTAGGGTGTGTGTCGAAAATGCCTGATAAAACCATTCTCACGGCAGCTGTTGACATTTCAACTCCAAAACCCCACCCAGCTGTTTTGAAAACCTTAAATTCATCTGCATAATCTTGATAATACGCGTCGGTTACGCGTTTGTCTGGTACGCCAGGGTGCAAGTAAACAGGTACATCTAATGCTTCTGCCCTAGCAAAAACAGGCCAGAATTTAGGTAAGTCAAAGAACTCTCCTTTTAACATACCATGTAACATAGCTCCTTTCATCCTGTGCGTTTTCACACATCTTTCAAGTTCATCAGCTGCAATTTCTGGTGCTTGCATTGGTAAGCTGGCAAAAGCGGCAAATCTGTCTGGATGTTTTGAGACAATTTTGGCAAGTTCATCATTCAATAAAGCAGATTGTTCTAAGGCTGTTTCAGGGGAGAAAATTTGTGCCCCTGGGTGATTGTGCGAAAGGATTTGAATATCAATTCCAGCTTCATCCATTTCCTTTAGTCTAAGCTCGAAATGGTCATGCAGTCTTTTCCGAGTGAATTCTGGCATGGCGGCGTAATTCTCGACTAAAGTGGGAATTTCATGGGTGATATAATGCTCTTCGATTGCGATAATGGGGCTCATATTAAAATCCTTACCTATCCCTTTTAATGTTCTAACGTTGCATTAGATGATGGGATTTTCTTTATTTTTATTTACCAGATTGGCGGCTATTAAACCTATGTTAGTCATGAATGAAATTTTTTTCATAACAATGTTGATTAATACCTCATTGTTTATAAGATACAAGATAAGAATGCTCAAAATTACTTTTAACTAATGCAAATTGTTAAAAAGATTACCATTGTTTTTATTTCTCAAATAAGGCTGAAAAGGATTTTTGACCAAGATGAGTAACATCGATTTTACATTATATAACGCACCTCAATCCACCTGCAGTCAGCGCGTACGATTTGCGATGCACATAAAAGAATTGGCGTTTACAGAAATATTACTTGATTTGTTTAGCGGTGACCAACTGAAACCAGAATATCTTAGCATTAATCCAAATGGTGTGGTTCCAGCACTAGTTCATAACACAAAAACCATTCTTGATAGTGCCGTGATTTTGGAATATTTAGAGGATATCTGTCCCAAAATAAATCCTATGCGCTCTGCTGACCCTGTTATTGCGGCTGAAATGCGTACAATGATCCGTTTTATTGATGAAGTACCCACACCTGCAATTCGAATTCCGTCTTATAATCTTGCTTTTTTGCCGCATTTTCAAACTATGAGCAAAGAAGAATTTGAAGCATTAGCTGACTCAAAACCGCTAAGACGCGAATTTTTATTAAAAATGGGTCAAACAGGTTTTTCAGAGGAAGATATGAATGAAGCATTATCACGATTACAGCGTGCAGTGCTTAGAATGGACGAATGGATTGAGCAGAATGGCGGGTCTTGGCTTCAGGGAAATTACATTAGTTACGCAGATATTGCAGTAATGCCAGTAATCGTCAGAATGCAGGATATTAATCTGTCTTATTATTGGGATAATTTGCCCAAAGTTGCAAAATGGCTTGAGAAGATTCAAGAACATGCCGCTTTTAGTAAGACATTTTATCATGGCTCTCTTTTAACAGAAAAATACCCACATTTAGCCAAAAATAAATAACAAATAAGGGTGCTAGAGGGCAAAATAATGCCAAAAAATTATTCCAGCTTGAGCATTAACCCAGCTTATACATTACCAATTTATACATTAATAGGGTTTGGCATTTAAACCATAAACGTAATTAATATTTTAAATAGCAAAGATGAGTGAATTATGAATGATTATGTAATTGCAGAACCAACACGGTCAACACTCCCAGTAAAAGGCAGTAAATCTGTGTTTCCAGTAAGGCGGGTTTATTGTATTGGCAGAAATTATGCTGAGCACGCACGTGAAATGGGACATGATCCAGATAGAGATCCGCCGTTCTTTTTTCAAAAGAATGCAGATAACATTATTACCAATGGACGCTTTAAATATCCTGTGATGACAGAGGATGTACATCATGAAGTAGAAATGATTGTTGGCTTGAAATCTGGAGGTAAATCTATCTCAGTTGCAGACGCAAATTATCATATATTCGGTTATGGAATTGGCTTTGATATGACACGTCGCGATTTACAACAACAAGCTAAAAATATGGGAAGACCATGGGAAGTGGGAAAAGCATTTGAGCAATCTGCGCCATGTGGTGAATTAATCCCAATTGAAGAAACAGGTATTATTGAGGCAGGTGCAATTAAATTAACTGTAAATGGGGAGAGCAGGCAGGATTCAGATTTATCTGCGATGATTTGGTCTGTACCAGAAATGATATCTATATTATCTGAGTATTTCGAGCTCGCTTCAGGTGATGTGATTATGTCAGGCACACCTGCGGGTGTGAATTCTGTAAAGCCTGGTGATACAATGACCGCTTTTATCGAGGGGCTTGGAGAGTTAACTGTTTTTGTTGATTAGCAAGAGTAATAATTGCTTACGAAAGTTTTTGTTTTAACCATTTAAATGAATCTGGTGCCCAACTTGAAAAATATTTAAACGCGCAATGACCTGCGTCTGGATAAATGCGTGCTTCTCTGCCAGTCGCGGGTCCATGTTCCAACATATAATAGATGTTACCTATCGGAGCTAGATGGTCTTTTTTGCCATTAATCATTAAAATAGGCATCGTAATATTCTCTAGCACCCCTTGTTCTGGCAATGCCCATTGCTTGTAGAGTTCATTTTCCTTCTCAACACTCCATTCAGGGAACGTGACAGGACCATCTATTGGGCCAAATTTATAGCGTGTGCGGCTTGACCGTGCATCAACGTAATTTAATAATTCTTGTTCTGTCATTTGATAGCCAAAATGATGACCAGCAGAAGCCACTACTGCCTTTACCATTTTTGGATAATGTCCTGCTAGCTGCATCACTGAATAGCCGCCCCTGCTGATGCCAAAAGCGCCAATATGGTCAGCATCAACAGATGCATGCCCAGCAAGATAATCTATTGCTGCCATCCAAGCAGAAACAGAGCTTGGTTCCCAAGGTAGTAAATTATCTCCTGTACCAGGGGCATCCATAATCAGAGCAACCATATCATTTTCTATGCAGAAATCGCCTGCCCAGCCTCTATCCTCCTTAAACATATCAGCACCACACATAATAAGAACTGCTGGGTGTTTGCCGGCTGTTTTAGGCACTCTTAGATGACATTTTATCTGATATCCTTGATGTTCTATTATTACTTCTTGCACTGGCGGGGTCAGATGGGCGCAAGATTTTGCGTAAGCACGATTACAGTCTTCACTTATCGTTTTTTTAACAGCTGAAATTGCACCAGGAAAACGCCCTATCGAGTAATAAGTGCGTGCCTGAAGAAAACAACTGCGTGCGCTTTTTATATCACCTTCTGCTTCTAATCTATCTCCTTCATCTTCATAATGCTTACCAGCTTCTCTCCATAAAGGCACCCATACTTCTTCATTTGTTCCAGCCACCCGCGAAACAAAAGATTGCAAATAATCCATATCATCTATCATCGATAACCATCTTCGGTAAAAACCAGCATGGTCTATTCTTGTTGGGTTTTCATCTGGAATAAAAGCTTGTGATTGCATTATTGAACTCCTGTATCAAGGTTAATTAATCGTAAAATTTCATCCTGTGCGTCTTGTACTTCCACATCTATTATGGATTGAGCGCGCACCCTATTTTTTTGCAGAATTGCATCATGTAGCATTGATAAATTTTTAAGACTTCTTTGCTGACGCTCTGGATCCCGGTTTGGATGTGTTAGTCCCAAAGCGCGCCATCGCCATGATTGACTGGTAAGAGAGTTAATTAAGCTTGAAAGAACCTGATTTTCAGCATAGCGATAAATGATTTCAAAAAAAGCGTTCTTATGCTTCATTATAATCGCTGGGGATTGCTTATCTAAGGATTTTTGAAGTTGCTTGAAACAATTAGTTAATTTTTTACAGGCTGCATTTGAAGCATTTTGTATAAATAAACCGACAGCTAACTTCTCAAGGGTAGCCCGTATTAGGTAAATCTCATGTGCTTCAGTAGCAGACATAATCCTTACGCGAGGGCCTACTTGCGGCTCTACTGTTATGAGTCTTTCTGTTTCTAATTGTCTTATTGTTTCCCGAATAACAGTACGAGATACCCCTAACGCTTCTATTAATTCACGCTCTTTTATTCTAGCGCCTGGTTTATAATCGCCGCGAATAATTTTATCGCGAATGAAGATGTGTGCTTGGCTTCTGAGAGGAGCTGCATCTCTTAAAATAGCATGAGTATTTTTTATATTTTCTCTTGACAAAATAGGAGTCCCGAACGAGGCTTTATGGTAATACGATAATATCGTTTTGATAAAATTGAAAGTAAAATTTTTGGAGTATTAAA
>JABJAN010000013.1 GCA_018666135.1 Alphaproteobacteria bacterium
GCCTTTTCCAAAATACAAATATAGCAAAACAACTTCTTGCTTTTTTTAAGTTTTTGAGCTATTGTTCGAACTAAATTTATCCTCGTTTCGGAAGTGAGAATTTTTATGGCACGTGTAACTGTAGAAGATTGCATTGAGAGAATTCCTAATCGGTTTGAATTAGTTCTTACCGCTGGTCAAAGAGCAAGGGCAATCCAAAAAGGTGAGTTGTTAACAATAGATCGTGATAACGACAAAAATCCAGTTGTTGCCTTGCGCGAAATAGCCGCAGAAACCATTGATAGAGATAAGATTCAAGATGCTATTGTTCGAGGTCTTCAGCGCTTAAACGAGCGTGAAGAAGAAGTTGTAGCTGATGAGGCTGCCCTTGAAGCTAAAAGTGAAATGGATGAGTTTTCTTCGAAATATGAGGCAGATTTATATGGAGAGAATTCTGGAATGCAGGTTGGACATTCAGATGATATTGATTCAACGGGCTTTCAGGATGTTGATATTAACTTGCTCAATAGTGATGACTAGTCTGCCATCTCTCACTGAGACACTTTAGGGGAACTGAATTGGCAGTTTCTGCTGTAACAGATACTTCTTTAGATAACGCGTTTAGTAACCTTCTGAACAGAATTAGATCCTATAATCCTTTTGTTGATGTAGATAGGTTATCCTTAGCTTATGAGCTTGGAAAAAAAGCGCATAATGGTCAGTTTAGAGCATCTGGTCATGCCTATTTCACCCACCCCATTGCAGTTGGTCATTTGTTAGCAGATATGCATCTGGATACAGATACAATTATCACCGCACTTCTCCATGATACCGTCGAGGATTGCGATATAACTTTGGATGATATCTCTAGTAGGTTTGGAGATGAAGTCGCCAGCCTAGTAAATGGTGTTACCAAATTAAGCCGCATTGAAAATCAATCACCAGATATGAGGCAGGCTGAAAATTTTCGAAAATTAATGGTTGCAATCAGCCAAGATATTCGGGTTCTGCTGGTAAAATTAGCAGATCGATTGCATAATATGCAAACCATAGATTCCATCGCGCGCTTAGAAAAAAAAGAAAGAATTGCTAGAGAAACAATTGAAATATTTGCGCCTTTGGCAGAGCGACTTGGTATTACTCAGTTTCAATCCGAACTTGAGGATATCTCATTTAGTATTTTATACCCTGAAATGCGTGAGTCCATTCAAAACAGGCTTGAATTTCTAGCGGCTGAATCAGAAAATGTAATTCCAAGAATTTGCTTGGAGTTACAGACACTTATTTCAGATAATGGCATAGAATGCCAAGTTACAGGTAGACGAAAATCAGCATATTCTATTTGGCGCAAAATGCAACATCGACAGATGGGCATGGACCAGTTAGCAGATATTATGGCATTTAGACTGATTGTTTCTTCAATTCCTCAATGTTATGAAGCACTTGGCATCGTTCATACACATTTTCCAATGGTCATGGGCAGAATGAAGGATTATATTTCGACGCCAAAAAGAAATGGATATAGATCTATTCATACTGGCGTTATTGGGCCTCTTAATAGACGTATTGAAATTCAATTACGAACTGCAGATATGCATGATTTGGCTGAGCGAGGCGTGGCTGCTCATTGGGATTATAAATCTGGTCGCTCTGTTAGCTCTGAGGATTCATTTGGATGGGTTCAAGAATTAGTGAGCCTGATTGAGATGAATAGTGGGGATGACGAGTTTTTAGAATATACCAAAATGGATATGTATTCTGATCAAGTTTTTTGTTTTACCCCTCGTGGAGATCTCATCAGTCTCCCGGCGGGTGCAACCGCAGTAGATTTTGCTTTTGCAGTTCACTCTAAAGTAGGTCGCCATTGTTGCGGTGTCGAAATTAATGGAAAAAACAGGCAATTAGCATCAGAGTTAAAAAATGGGGACCAAGTCCTTATCAAAACAGAACCAGAAGCTAAACCAATAGCTGAATGGGAAGAATTTGTTGCTACTGGCAGGGCACGTTCTGCGATTAGACGATTTATCCGTGAAGAACATATTATAGAATTTAGCAGAGTTGGAAGAGCCCTATTAGAAAAGGAATATAGATTTCATAATGTCGCTTTACAAGAATCTGCCATAAAATCCTCTCTTAACGCTTTTAAGGTGTCTAGGTCAGAAGAATTATTTGCAATGATAGCAGAAGGTAAAGTTACTGTTTCTGAAGTTATCAATAGACTAAACCCAGAATTAGGTAATGTGGTAAAACCAGCTGATGTAAAAGACACTTCTATTCAAAAAAAGAAAAAAGATAGCTCAGATACGTTTAATATATCTGGGATGAATCCTGGTATGGCGTTGCATATTGCTAATTGCTGCCATCCTGTGCCTGGGGATAAAATAATAGGGATTTTAACCACAGGTAAAGGATTAACTATTCATGCAAGAGAATGCATTACCCTTTCTAAATTTACAGATGTTCCAGAATTATGGGTTAAAGTTGATTGGAAGCGAAATGACAAAAAATGGGTTGCTGGAAGAATACAAGTAACTTTGCTAAATGAAACAGGAGCTCTTGCCGCACTTACCACCATCATCGCCCAACAAGCAGGCAATATTTCTTATATTCAATTTACTAAAAGAACAGCAGATTTTTTTACGCTCCTTCTTGATGTGGATGTAGCTAATTTGTCGCAATTGAAATCTATCATGTCGGTAGTTAGAACGAATCAGTATGTTGAATCTGTTGAACGGGTATTAATGTAGACAGTAAATTTTTGTGGTGAGGCAATCAGATGTTATTTAAACGCAGAAATGCATTGCCATTTTTAGATAAGCTTTTGAATTTGGTGCGTCCTAGAAAAGGGTATATGCGCGCGATAGAATATCTAAAAAAACGTTTTTATCGTATGACAGAGTCAAATTATTCCATGGCGATGGGGTTTACTTGCGGTGCCATATTAAGTTTTACGCCATTTGTTGGGTTTCATTTTATTATAGCAGGGTTCATAGCCTATTTAATAAATGCCAGCATTTTTATGGCTGCACTTGGAACCTTGGTTGGTAACCCATGGACTTTTCCTTTGATGTGGTGGGGAAGTCTAAAAATTGGTAACCTAGCCCTAAGCAATTTGGGATATTCAATTTTTACAAATAATGTCGAGGTGAATAATATTTTCTCAGACATCTATTCTATAATGATCCCATGGATTGTTGGGTCTTTTATTATTTCCCTAATTTTAGGTCCTCTTATATATTTAACAGTTTATTGGACAATAAAAATTTTAAGGGCAAGATTTAATAAAAAACAAAAGTGATAAATTTTAATCACAGAACTTAAAATATAGTGTAATGGGTGTAAAAATATAATTCGTCTGAATTTATGACTATTGGCTTTGTTTCTGGGATGATTTTTTTGGTAGCTATTTATTGTTAGGCGGTGTCGGAGGTATCTATATGAGTGATTTAATGGCAAGAAAAATTAGATTAGGGGTAAATATAGACCATATTGCAACCTTGCGTAATGCACGAGGAGGCTTGCATCCAGATCCTGTTCGCGCTGCCAAAATTGTTGAGGCATCTGGCGCAGATGGCATAACGATACATTTGCGAGAAGATAGAAGACACATTAGAGATCAAGATGTAAGAGATATTATTAGCTTATCTTCCCTACCAGTGAATCTTGAAATGGCAGCTAGCAGTGAGATGCTTTCAATTGCCTGTGAAGTAAAACCCAATGCGGTATGTATTGTACCTGAAAATAGAATAGAAATAACAACAGAAGGAGGGTTGGCAGTAGCATCCCAGCAACAAAAGCTTTTGCCAATCATTCAGGAACTGAAAAAAAATAATATTCGAATATCCCTTTTTATTGATCCACATATTCAAGAAATAGAGGCTGCAGCACAATTAGGAGCAGATATCGTAGAATTTCACACTGGTAAATATTGTGATACCATGGGAATGCGTCAAGAAGAAGAATTAGGTAAATTGAAAAACGCCTCAAAACGTGCAGACTCCATGGGCATCGAAGTTCATGCTGGACATGGTTTGAGCTTTGACAATGTTGTCAGTATCGCGGCAATCCCAGAAGTAAAAGAATTAAATATTGGGCATTTTATTATTGGTGAGGCTGTTTTTTCTGGTCTTTCAAATGTAATACAAGAAATGCGTGATTTAATAACCAAACCCGCATGATATTACCAAACCCGCATGATATTACCAAACCCGCATGATATTACCAAACCCGCATGATATTAATTGAATATAATAAAAAACAACTAGCACATTCCGAGTAGATTTATTGATAAGAGATATGGCTTGATTTTAGGTATTGGAACAGATTTATGTGATATTCGTCGGATTGAAAAGATACGCACCCGTTATCAATCAAGCTTCGATAATAAAATATTAACACAAAGAGAACAAGAAGAGCTAATCCATCGGTCCGATAAAAATGCTTATGTTGCAAAACGCTTTGCTGCTAAAGAAGCGATTTATAAAGCTTTTCAATTTACAGACCAAGATAAAATTGGTTGGCAGGATGCTGAAATTTTAAATTCAGGTAATAAAGGGGCACCAGTGGTAAGTCTTTATGCGAATTGTTTGAACAAATTTAACCAGCAGTTGGCAGTTGCTCAAACAGGTGCTATTCATCTTTCTTTAACAGATGAATATCCATATGTTATGGCATATGTAATTATCGAAAAAAATACAAACAGCATATAGCAGCGCTCTATTTTAATATGAGGGAAGTGAATTGATGGCTCCTAAAAATTCTGATTATAAGTCTTCGCAAAGGGATTCTATAAAAAAGAATTCTGGCATTGGTGAAACAATAAGAATGATACTTATTGCAGGCATTGTTGCGTTGTCTTTTCGTTCTCTTGTAGCAGAACCTTTTAATATTCCGTCAGGGTCAATGATCCCAACATTACTAGTTGGTGATTATTTGTTTGTTTCTAAATATGCGTATGGATATTCGAAATACTCTTTTCCATTTGCAATGGCTCCTATCAAAGGCAGGATAGCATCAAGCTTGCCAGAGCGGGGAGAGGTCGTTGTGTTTAGACTTCCCTCAGATGTGTCTCTTGATTATATAAAGCGAGTAGTTGGTCTGCCAGGAGATAAAATACAGGTTATTGATGGTATTCTTCATATTAATGGTGCGGCTGTGTCTAGACGGCAAATAGGGGAGGTCGATGTAACTAACGGTTTTTCTACTATTCGTGCTATTTTATATGAAGAGATTTTTCCCAATGGTCATACCCATGTGATTGAAGAATTCAGAGATGACTTAACATTTGATAATACCCCCTTATATATAGTCCCAGAGGGGCATTTATTTATGATGGGTGATAATAGAGATAATTCACGTGATAGTAGAAGCCAGGGCGTAGGCTTTGTCCCAGTTGAAAATCTGATTGGTCGTGCAGAATTTTTGTTTTTTAGTCACAACAACTCCTCCAGCCTATTTGAAATTTGGAAATGGCCATTGGCGATAAGGTATAACCGCATAGGACAGGGTATTCATTAATGAATTCTGGAACGCTGGAGTCGTTACAAACTATCTTGGGATATCAATTTAACACCCCATCTTTATTGCTACAGGCACTTGCACATAGAAGTGTGTTTACTTCTAACGCCTCTTATGAACGGCTTGAATTTTTAGGAGATAGAGTACTTGGACTAATATTGGCAAGGCACTTATTTTTAGAATTTAAAACAGATGATCAGGGCAAGCTAACAAAACGATTTCATGCACAAGCACAACAATCCAGATTATATGAAATTGCGCTAAAAATTGAATTACAAAAATACATTATTGCAGAAAAAGGCACAGACCTTACAACACAGCCATCTATTTTAGCAGATGTGGTGGAATCAGTTATTGCAGCATTATATTTAGATGGGGGTTTAGAAGAAGCAGAGCGCTTTATAATTCGCTATTGGGATTGGCAGGGTGATGTTCCTGAAGATATCTTGCATAACCCAAAATCAGCCTTGCAGGAGTGGTCTGAGGCACATGGTCTTGGTCTTCCATCTTATGAGTTAGTAGAAAAAAAAGGACCAGACCATCTGGCTGAATTTACAACAAAGGTAAAGATTGAAGGGTATCATCCCGCAACAGGGTCTGGTTCGTCAAAAAAATTATCAGAACAGGACGCTGCAAAACAATTAATGGTATTTTTAACCAAACAGAGTAGTTGAAATAGTAATGACATCAAACATGGAAACATCAACTGATACGAATACACGGGCTGGTTTTGCCGCCTTGATTGGTGCGCCAAATGCTGGCAAGTCAACCTTGATGAATTATATTGTAGGTGCCAAGGTTTCCATTGTTACGCCTAAAGTTCAGACAACACGTTCTCGGATAAGGGGCATTGCTATGGCAGGTAATTCACAAATTATATTTGTCGATACCCCAGGCATTTTCAAGCCAAAAAGAAGATTAGACAGGGCGATGGTTCATGCAGCTTGGCAGGGAACAGATGAAGCAGATGTCACCTTGTTACTTCATGATTGCGCTCGTGCCACGATAGATGAAGACACACACTCTATTGTAAAACAAATTATTAAGATTAAACAGGAATTTCCAAAAAGAAAATTTGCGTTAATTTTAAATAAAATTGACTTAACAAAGCCAGAATCTTTATTAGGAAGAGCAGAGGAATTATCACAAATGCTTGAATTTGAAAAAGTGTTTATGATATCTGCAGAAAAAGGCAAGGGGATTGAAGACCTTGTTAGTTGGCTTGCTAATCAGATGCCACAAAGCCCGTTTCTTTTTGATCCAGAGGATTTGTCAGACTTGCCTCAGAGGCAATTAGCAGCTGAAATATTGCGTGAAAAATTATACTTAAATCTGCACCAAGAATTACCCTATCAGCTTACTGTTGAAACAGATAGTTGGCAGGAAAAAGAAGATGGAAGCGCTGAGATATATACAAGTATTTATGTCTCAAGAGAAGGGCATCGTGGCATTGTTTTAGGAAAAAAAGGACAATCAATGAAGCGAATTGGTCAGTCTGCTCGAATGGAACTAGAATCTATGTTTGAAAGAAGAATTCATTTATTTACGCATGTTAAATTCCGTAAAGACTGGATGAATGACCCAGACCGCTATCGCAATTGGGACTTAGAATTTGATGCCTGATTGGCAAGATGACGGCATTATTCTTAGTAGTAGGGCATATGCTGAGTTGCATAGTATCACTACTGTTTTAACAAAAGAGCATGGGCGTCATGCAGGGTTGGTACAGGCAGGACAATCAAACAAGAAACGCTCGACATTGCAGCCAGGGTGTTTGGTAGATGTGCAATGGCGGGCAAGGTTAGATGAGCAGCTTGGCACTTTCAAGCTAGAGCTTTCTAAAAATTATTCTGCGGCATTAATAGACACCCCTATAAGGCTTGCCGCATTATCTAGTATGTGTAGTTTGCTTGAAACCTGTTTGCCAGAGCGTGAACCACAGCCTTCATTATGGCAAGCAACAACAGCCCTTTTACAAATATTATCACTCTCTGAAAAAGAGCAGGAATGGCTGAATTTTTTTATTAAATGGGAATTGGGATTGTTACAGGAATTAGGGTTTGCATTAAATTTAGAAAAATGTGGTGTCACAGGCACAGAAGAAAATTTAGCGTTTGTTAGCCCTAAATCTGGAAATGCGATCAGTAAGTTAGCAGCTGGTAGCTATGCTGACAGGCTTTTGTTGCTTCCAATGTGTCTTGGAGGTCATGAATTAATTGATAACGAGCTTACAGGCGGAATAAAAATAACAGGTCATTTTTTACGAAAACACATCTATTTTCCGCTTGATAAAGACCTTCCATCAGCAAGAGAGAGACTAGCAAATATGGTAGAATCATCTAATTGGTAACCCAATATATTGTAATTTAATACAGATAACGCTATCAAGTTAATATGGTAGATTTTAATAACATTATAACAGATAATCCATCTTCTATTGCCGCAACAGATTTTGCCTCTGCTCTATCTGAGCGTTACTTAGCCTATGCGTTATCTACGATAACCTCGCGCTCGCTTCCAGATGTAAGAGATGGATTAAAACCAGTGCATCGCAGATTGTTATTTGCCATGCGTCAGTTAAAACTTGACCCAGATCAGTCATATAAAAAATCTGCTCGTGTCGTTGGCGATGTAATTGGTAAATATCATCCCCATGGCGATAGCGCTATTTATGACGCAATGGTTAGGTTGGCGCAAGAATTTGCAATGCGTTATCCTTTGGTAGATGGACAAGGTAACTTTGGGAATATTGACGGTGATAATGCTGCCGCAATGCGATATACAGAGGCGCGCCTAACCACTGTTTCTCGCCTTCTTTTGTCAGGTATAGATGAGAATGCTGTAGATTTTAGACAAACCTATGATGGTGAGTCAGAAGAGCCTATATTATTGCCAGCAGGTTTTCCAAATTTACTTGCAAATGGGGCACAAGGAATTGCGGTGGGTATGGCTACCAGTATTCCGCCTCATAATGTTCTAGAACTAGTTGATGCTGCGAAGCATTTGATAAAGCATCCTGGGGCATCAATAGAAAAATTGATGGATTTTGTTAAGGGGCCTGATTTTCCAACTGGCGGGGTACTTGTGGAACCGCAAAATTCAATTCTATCTGCTTATCAGACAGGAAAAGGCAGTTTTAGGTTACGGTCACATTATTTTGTTGAAAAAGAAAAAAATGGTCTTTGGCGTATCATTGTAACTGAAATTCCATATCAGATACAAAAATCACGTCTAATAGAGAAACTAGCTGACGCGTTGCAGCAAAAAAAGCTGCCTATGTTATCAGATATAAGAGATGAGTCTGCAGAAGATGTGCGTATTCTGCTAGAGCCTAAATCAAGAAAATTATCACCAGAAGCGGTTATGGAAAGTCTGTTTCAGGTAACTGACCTTGAAATAAGAATACCCCTGAATTTAAACGTTCTTGATAGTGACAATAAGCCAAATGTGCTTAGCTTGCGGCAGGCACTGCAGCAATGGCTTGAACATAGAAAGAATGTATTATTACGTCGCGCTCAGTTCCGATTAGATGCCATTGCCAAGAGACTGGAAGTTGTGGCTGGCTATTTAGTGGTTTTTCTTAATCTTGACGAGGTGATTGAAATTATCAGGGAGCAAGAGCACCCAAGAGATGCCTTAATGTCTCGCTTCGCACTTAGTGAATTTCAAGCAAATACAGTTCTTGACATGCGCCTTCGCTCACTTCGACGACTAGAAGAAGAGGGCTTGAAAATTGAACAGAATAAATTATCAGCAGAACAAGAAGAATTGCAAACTCTAAAAGCAAGTGAAGAATTGCAATGGCAAAAAATTAATATTGAATTATCAGAGTTAAAAGCTGCATTTATTAAACAAGATATGCGCAGAACACGCCTTGGCACTGCCCCCGAAATTGATTTTGACCCTATGGAAATGCTGGTTGAAAAAGAACCAGTAACTGTCATTTGTTCCGAAAAAGGGTGGATTCGGGCAATGAAAGGTCATTTGGATCTTGCGGCAGAATATAAATTTAAAGAAGGGGATGGCCCTCAATTTATTCTTCATGCAGAAACAACTGATAAATTAATATTATTTAATGATATGGGGCGTTTCTTTACGATTAGCTGTGATTCTCTGCCGAAAGGGCGCGGTTTTGGTGAACCCTTAAACTTAATTATTGATATTTCTGCAAATCAAAAACTTATTGCAATGTTTAAGGCTGATACAGACCAGCTGTTACTAGCTTCGAATAAAGGCTATGGTTTGCGTGTGCTAACAGCCAATGTGATAGCGCAGACAAAAAACGGAAAGCAGATATTAAATCTTGGCCCAGATGAGAGAGCACAAACTTGCCTTCCTGTTAAGGCAGATATGGTTGCAAGCGTTGGGAAGAACAGAAAATTATTGATTTTTCCTGTTTCTGAAATACCAGAAATTGCCAAAGGAAGAGGTGTGATACTACAACGCTTTAAAGAAGGGGATCTTGCTGACATTACCTTGTTTGATAGTCAAGAAGGTCTCAACTGGCAGACTAATGGGGACAGAATGCGGCATCTAACCAATTATTCAGATTGGGTTGGAAAAAGAGGTGGCGCTGGAAAACTCACGCCAAATGGTTTTCCAAGACCTGCCCGTTTTACCTAAAATTACTTAGTCAATTACTTAGTCAAATACTTGGTCAAATACTTAGTCAATTTCATCGTTAATTACATCATCCTGCCATTTGCCATCAACAAATAGCTGATATGGCTTGAAACGAGATTTATATGTCATTTTTGGGCTATTTTGAACCAAATACCCTAAATAAAGCCATTTTTTAGAGAGCGTTTCTGTCATTCTAATAGCATCTAAAATTAGAAATGTTCCAAGAGATTGTTTTTCACAATTTGGATTAAAAAAACTATAGACAGCGCTTAGCCCATCTCTTTGGTTATCCATTAACATACATGCAATAAGATTTTTGTTTTGATCCCGATATTTAATCATAAAAGTATCTATAGGGGAATTATGTATCATGGCATGAAAATCACTATAAGACATAGTGGCCATCTGACCGTCATTATGTCTAGAATTCAAATAGGTTTTGAATAATTCAAAGGCTTCGTCATCTGCCTTTGTATCATCGCTGGTAACACTCAAAGAGGCATTTTTTGACAAAATACGTTTTGCACTCTTTGAAAATACGTATTTTTGAGTATTAACGCGAATAGGAACGCATGCATTACAATTAACACAAACAGGACGATAAACCCAATTTTCAACGCGTCTAAAACCACTTTCTGCTAATTGGTCATGAATATATGGTGCGTCAGATATATCTGCGGCAAGTCTCTGCTCTGCTCTATTTTTTATATAAGCACATTCATGACTTCGCGTGAGCCGCAGATTAAGTGGTTTTTGATTAAGTATAAATTTTGTTTGATCCATCATTTCATTCTATCTGTTTAAAGCAACCATATGCAAATCAGTTTTTTGAAATAATCCTTTTTAATACATTAAATTATTAAAACCTGACCCTAAAAACTCAGTACCTATTAAATTGTTCATCTAAAAGCTGAACTTCAAAGCCGATTTTTCTAAGAGTGGAAATTATATCATCTGCGTGAGGAGAGTCTCTGGTTTCTATTACGACATCTATTTTGGCTAACTTAGCTGGCACATTATAAAAAAGTCTTTGGTGTATAACTTCAATGATATTTCCCTGATTTTGACTGATACAATGCGCAATTTTTGCAAGCATTCCTGGCTCGTCACTTATCCCTATACGTATTCTTACCAATCTTCCGTCAGATAATAATGTACGATTAAGGATAGAGCTTAACATTCTGCTATCTATATTGCCGCCACAAATTATGATGCCAACTCGTTTATTACGAAATTGTTCTTGATGCGCATAGATGGCAGCAAGTCCAGCAGCACCAGCTCCCTCAGCTACAATTTTTTGGTGTTCTATAAGGGCGCCTATTGCCCATTCAATCTGTCTCTCATTAACCAAAATTATATCTTCTACAAGTTCATTAACAATAGGCTGAGTAAGTAACCCTGGCGTTTTAACAGCTATTCCTTCTGCGAGAGTGTCGCCGCCAGACTGAGATGATAACCCCGCAAGTGCACGGCTCATAGATGGGTAGAGTTCACTTTCAACGCCGTATATTTTAATTTCGGGGTTTAAAGATTTCGCAGCAATAGCAATGCCAGAAATAAGCCCACCACCGCCAATGGGTACGATAAGACAATCAAGGTTGGGCGCTGCTTCTAATATTTCAAGCCCAATGGTAGCTTGTCCATTAATAATATGCACATCATCATATGGATGAATAAGGTTATATCCATATTTATTTCTTAGCTCATCAACTGTCTGTCTAGCTTCGTCTAATGATCTGCCTTTTAATATAATTTCTGCCCCATAGGCTTTTGTTTTGGAAATTTTTGTAAATGGAGTTTGCTCTGGCATTATGATAACAGATTTTATTTTTTCATGTTGTGCGCGAAAAGCCAATGCTTGAGCGTGATTACCTGCAGACATGGCAATTACGCCTGTTTTTTTTGCGTCTTCTGACAGTGATTTAAGCGCAATGAAGGCGCCTCTGGATTTAAAGGATGAAGTATGTTGGATATTTTCTAATTTTAAATATAACGAGTTTACAAATAACTGGGATAATGAAGGTGCATAAATGGTTGGAGTGTGCAGGATATTGCCATCCAACTGTTTTGCTGCTTGCTTCACACTGGTTATATTAATGCCATGAAAGTCAGGTTGAGTAAGGGACATGAATGCCTCCGTTTAATGAACTGCATAAAACTTAGTGAAGGCGAAGCCATATTTACGTTATATTCAGGACACGACTATTTAAAGACTAATTACAATAGGGTTTGCAAGAATTCTTCACAAATTATATTTGCCCATCTTGAATCTTTTGTGCAATCAGAGGTGCAAAATAAGTTAGAATAGCACACGCGCCAGCGCGTTTAATGCCTAAAATTGCTTCTGTAATTGCGGCGTCTTCTGATAACCACCCATTTTCTATTGCAGCCATTAGCATGCTATATTCGCCAGATACCTGATAGGCAAAACACGGAATGTCAAATCTATTATTTATTTCTTTGATTATATCTAAATAGGGCATGGCTGGTTTTACCATGACTATGTCTGCGCCTTCTGTAATATCCAAAGATACTTCAGAGATTGCCTCTCTATAATTACGAGAATCCATCTGATAGGTTGATTTTCCGCTATTTCCAGCTAATTTGCCAGCGCCAACAGCTTCTCGAAAAGGACCGTAAAATGCAGAGGCATATTTTGCGGCATAGGATGAAATAATGGTATCATGATACCCATTTTCTTCTAATGCATTGCGAATTTTTCCAATTCTGCCATCCATCATATCTGATGGTGCTAAAATATCACAGCCAGCCTGGGCAAGCAAAAGAGCTTGTTTTACCAAGCTTTCAATTGTTTTATCATTAAGTATTTCTTCCCCATCAATGATGCCGTCATGTCCATGAGTTGTATAAGGGTCAAGTGCAACATCACATATAATCATTAAATTTGGAAATTTAGCTTTGACTTCCTTTAAGCATCTACAAATAAGTGTATTTGGATTTAAGGCATCACTTCCAACAGCATCTTTTTTGTCAGATTCCAGCTTTGGAAATAAAGCTATCATCTGTATTCCAAGCAAAACTGCAGTTTCACATTGACGTAAAATTTGGTCAATTGAATACCGAAACACGCCTGGCATGGAGCCAATAGGCTGTTTTAAATTATCGCCTTCAATTACAAATAAGGGCCAAATAAGGTCTGATTGATGTAGATTAGTTTCTGCCACAACTGAGCGAATTGCCGGAGTGCGACGAAGGCGCCTTAATCTTGTTGCTGGAAATTGTCTGGGTGTCATATAAAAAATTCCATCATTTATTTATTTATCACAGGTTATACTAAGATAGGGCATAAAGAGACAAATAGAATTTAAAAAATCAAAATAATCTCCTGCTTGCGATGAATCATATCTGGCAAAAAAACCTTGTATGTGAGACATTCTACCTATCAAATAAATGACATATTTTATTACAAAAACCGAATAAAACCTAAAAAACCAAAAAAAATAAGTTGGTACATTAATTAGGGCGTATAATGGTATATGAATTGGCAAATAAATGGGACTCACTATGACGAATTATGTTCATTTTACTCAGAGTGGTAATGCTGGGATTATTGAATTAGATAGACCAGATGCTTTACATGCGTTGAGCATTGATATGGTTATGAAAATGGCTGAATCCCTTTTGCTTTGGCAGAAGGATAACACGGTAGGTCATATAATTATTTGTTCTACTGGCGAGCGTGCATTTTGTTCTGGTGGAGATGTAAGAGAGGCTGTTTCTTATGTAAAGGCAGCCCCAGAGGGATTGTCTGCAGAACCTTATTTTAGAGAAGAATATAATCTTGATAATATTATTGCTACCTATTCTAAGCCAATCATATCACTGGTAAATGGCGTTGTTATGGGGGGTGGTTTGGGGCTGTGTCATAATGGAACTATCACAATAGTTAGTGAGACGATTAAATGCGCCATGCCAGAAACAGCAATCGGATTATTTCCAGATGTGGGTGCGAGTCTATTTTTAAGAACACCAGGAATACCTGTCGGTTTGATGCTCGGTATGACAGGGCAGATTATAGGAGCAGGTGATGCTCTTCGTTGGCAAATTGCTAATAATTGTGTCCCATTTTCCCAGTTTCGTGAATTAAAAAAGAAATTATGTTCGAGTGAAAGCCATATCTTGGCACTTCAGAATGTGATTGCAGAATTTGAGATACCATCGCCAAAGGCTGAATTTGCACTAAAAGAAGAACTTATCAATACGTTATTTCAAGGCTCAGTCACACAAATTATTGCTAATGTTGAGGCGCATTTAACTATTTCAGAAGTTGCAAAATGGCATCAATCACTCACCACTCGATGTCCTGCATCCATCTATGTTATTCATCGTCTGCTATCGCAAATGTCGCCATCTGTTTCTGTAACAGAAGCATTGCAGATGGATTTTCAACTAGCGTGTAATATGATGCGTCGTTCTGATTTCTCCGAGGGGGTAAGAGCTGTTTTGATTGATAAGGATAATAATCCAATTTGGGCTCCCAATAAGATTGAATCTGTAACTGAAACAGATATAAATTCAATTTTTCAGTTTGACTCATCGCTTACATTGCATAAAACCCAATAGATATTTTAGTTAGTCAAATCCATTAAAGTGCCGTAGAAAAATCTATTCAACCCCTTCAGAGATGCATATGAAACTTTCAAATTATTTTTTGCCTGTCTTAAAAGAAAATCCAAAGGATGCTCAAATAGCGTCGCATCGGTTGATGTTGCGTGCTGGTATGATCCAACAATCTAGTGCGGGCATTTACTCATGGTTACCACTTGGCTTGAAAGTTTTAAGCAAAATAGAGCAAATCGTTCGCGAAGAACAAGATAAGGCTGGCGCTTTAGAAATAAAAATGCCAACCATACAACCAGCAGAAATCTGGCAGGAATCTGGACGATATGATGATTATGGTCTGGAGATGCTTCGGGTAAAGGACAGGCATGATAGAGATATGCTATATGGTCCAACAAATGAAGAACAGGTAACTGATATATGTCGTACACATATTAGAAGCTATCGCTCATTACCTTTAAATTTATATCATATTCAATGGAAATTTAGAGATGAAGTAAGACCAAGATTTGGTGTTATGCGGGGGCGTGAATTTTTAATGAAAGATGCTTATTCATTCGATAATTCTGCTGAAGCTGCCAGAGTGGCTTATAATAAAATGTTTGTTTGTTATCTTAAAACATTTGCCAGAATGGAATTAACGGCAATTCCTATGGAGGCTGACACAGGACCTATCGGTGGTGATATGAGCCACGAATTTATTATCCTAGCAGATACAGGGGAATCAGGCGTTTATTTTCATAAGGATTGGATGAATAAAAATTTAGTTGCTGATATTGATTATGATGCAGATTTAGAGCCTGTCATTAAAAAATTTACTGAATTATATGCTCGCACTGATGAAAAGCATGAACCAGATAATTGCCCTATTGATGTATCTGAGCTAATCCAAAAAAGGGGCATTGAAGTTGGTCACATCTTTTATTTTGGAACAAAATATTCCCATGCCATGGGCGCATCTGTATCAGGAGCAGACGGCAAGCCAGTTGATTTACACATGGGGTCATATGGAATTGGCGTTTCAAGATTGGTTGGCGGTATAATTGAGGCTAGTCATGATGAAAAAGGAATTATATGGCCTGAATCAGTTGCCCCATTTACAGTTGCAATTGTTAACCTAAAGCCTGGTCATGGAACCGCTGATGCCTTAAGTAAAAAATTATATGATGCCGCCATTATGAACGGACATGATTGTCTTTATGATGATAGCTCAGAAAGCGCTGGTGCTAAGCTTGCTACCATGGATTTAATTGGTATTCCTTGGCAGTTAGTTTTAGGCCCAAGGGGATTAGAGAAAAATATAGTAGAATTAAAGCATCGTAAATCTGGAAAAACCATAGAGATTACTGCAGAATTGGCTTATTCTTTTATTTCTAGTAAGGGCAGCTTAACACTGCCAGAAACAGCCTAATAAAGGACGTCAATTATACAATGTTTTCTCCATTAGAAAGACTGTTAGCATTCAGATATCTGCGATCTCGTCGTTCTGAGGGCTTCATCTCAGTTATAGCCTGGTTCTCTTTTGCAGGAATCACTTTAGGGGTGGCTACCTTGATAATCGTAATGTCGGTTATGAACGGTTTTAGAGCAGAGCTGGTAAACCGAATTTTAGGTCTTAATGGTCATCTTGGTGTTTCTTCAACTCAAGCTAATGGAATTGCCGATTTTGAGGAATTAACTCTTACGATATCACAAAATGCGAATGTATTAGCAGCGACTCCACAGATTGAATCACAAGTGCTGGTTTCTGCTAATAATGTCACCATAGGCGCTGTTGTGCGTGGCGTAATTTGGTCAGACTTGGCGATGCGAAGACCTTTATGGAACAGTCTTACTGATGATGATATTAATCAGTTTAAGCAAGGCGATTCTATTTTAATCGGCAAAACGATGGCCCGAAACCTTAACCTTACCAGTGGAGATACTATTACATTACTCGCTCCAAAGGGGAGGGTTACTGCTTTTGGCTCTTTACCTACAAGACAGAGTTTTAAGATCGCTGGCTTGTTCGATGTGGGTATGCATGAATATGATTCAAATTTTATATTTATGCCATTACCTGCCGCTCAAAAGTTCTTTTCAATGTCAAAGAGCGTAAGTGGCATTGAGCTATATATTAGTCAGCCAGATAATGCGCCTTTTGTTAAACAGGCCTTATCAAAAATATTACCTGAAAAAGTAGTTATTTTTGATTGGATGGACAGAAATAAAAATTTTCTGAATGCACTTGAGGTTGAACGAAATGTAATGTTTCTAATTTTAACGCTTATTATTTTGGTGGCTGCTTTTAATATTATTTCATCTATGATTATGCTGGTTCGTTCTAAAAATGCAGATATTGCAGTGCTTCGAACGATGGGTCTTGGCAGAGCAAGTTTGCTTAAAATATTTTTGTTAACTGGAACTTCTATTGGAATTGTAGGCACTTTTTTTGGCAGTTTACTTGGGCTGTTATTTTGTTGGAATATCGATGGCATTAAGACATTTATTGAAAATCTTACAGGGGCAGAGTTATTTTCAGCAGAAATTTATTTTCTATCAAAGTTGCCAGCCGTAGTTGACCCAATGGAGGTTATGGTGGTGGTGATGATGGCACTAGGACTTAGTCTTTTGGCCTCAATTTATCCAGCATGGCGTGCCACGGCTATCGCACCTGCGGAGGTGTTGCGATATGAATAGCCACCCATTAGAGTTAAGCAGGATAAAGCGTATTTTTAAGCAAGGAGAAAATTATTTAAATATCCTTGATTCTGTCGATCTTACCCTAACACCAGGAAAACTTACAGCCTTAGTTGGTCCTTCTGGATCTGGAAAATCCACCTTATTAAATATTGCGGGTTTATTAGAAAATCCAAGTAGCGGAGATGTGTGGATAAACGGTAAAAATGTTACAAAATTATCAGAAACGCATAAAACAATATTTAGGCGAAAAAACATTGGATATGTTTTTCAAGTACATCGCTTGCTGCCAGAATTTAATGCGTTAGAGAATATTGTCATTCCTCAAATGATTAATGGTCTGGCAAGAAGTGGAGCAGAAGAAAGGGCTATTCAACTGCTTAAAATGGTAAATTTAGAAAATCGAAAAAACCACAGGCCTGGTCAACTCTCTGGCGGAGAGCAGCAACGTATTTCAATCGCAAGAGCGTTATCAAACGCGCCGCCAATATTGCTTGCAGATGAGCCTACAGGTAATTTAGATCCAGCGACAGCTTCCGACGTGTTTGGATATTTAAAGCAAATTGTCTATGCCAGCAATACAGCTGCTTTAATTGTAACGCATAATATGACTTTGGCTAATAATATGGATGAAATATTGGAAATTCGAAATGGCGCAATCCAAAGAGTGATGGGGTAATGAAGCCACGGTTTGTTCATCTTCGCGTGCATACAGCTTATTCATTATCTGAATCTACGCTGCGCATAGCTAAGCTTGCAGAACTGGCGCAAAATGATGCGCAACCTGCAATGGCAATTACAGATAGCCAGAATTTATTTGGTGGTTATGAGTTTTCAAAATTAATGGCGCAATCTGGGGTGCAACCGATTATTGGGGCCTCTATTTTTTTGCGAGATGAGCAAGGTGTTGGTGAAGTTGTCTTGCTGGCGCAAAATGAAGATGGATACAAAAATCTGAGTAAACTCATGTCTGATGCTTGGATGCAGTGTGATGGCTCTGAGCGACCTCACATTGAATTAGAGCAATTTTTTAGCTTGTCGGATGGTCTTATTTTACTAACAGGCGGCGCTAAAAACGGCTTTATTGCTACAAGTGCACTACAGTCAATGAAATTGGCAGAAGCCAGATTAGAGAAGCTGAATCAAAATTTATCAGGTAGAATATATATTGAACTTCAAAGACATGGAATTCAGGAAGAAATTAATGCTGAAGATAAATTATTGGCTTTGGCATATAATTTAAAACTACCTTTAATTGCGACGAATGATTGCCATTTCGAAAATGATGAAATGTTCGTTCCTCAAAAAATTCTTACGTGTATTGCTACAAATCAGCGTCTTGCAAGTATGAATGCGTATCATCAATCAGCGCATCACCGGTTTAAATCGACAGAAGAGATGCATACGCTATTCAAGGATATTCCAGAGGCAATAAGTAATAGTGTCGTAATTGCGGAACGATGTGCCTTTATGATTCAGGACAGAAAACCTATCTTGCCTGAATTTGTTGATAGTGAAGGTCGCACTCCAGAACTGGTTTTAAAAACCGTATCTGCGGAACGGCTGAAACAGCGAATTGAATTGCTAGAAGCATCAGGTCAATTAGAGTTTGAGTATGAAGCATATCTTGAGCGTATGACGTATGAATTATCAGTTATTATTGAAATGGGATTTACAGGATATTTTCTGATTGTTTCAGATTTTATAAATTGGGCAAAGAATAACAATATTCCTGTTGGACCTGGGCGGGGTTCTGGGGCAGGATCTGTTGTTGCATGGGCTTTGCGTATTACAGACCTTGATCCCTTAAAATGGGGCTTGTTATTTGAACGATTTTTAAATCCTGAACGTGTGTCGATGCCTGATTTTGATATTGATTTTTGTCAGGATAGACGAGATGAGGTCATTCAGTATGTTCAACAAAAATATGGTGTAGATAGAGTTGCTCAGATTATTACATTTGGAAAATTACAAGCAAGAGCGGCGCTAAGAGATGTTGGACGTGTACTTGATATGCCATATGGGCAAGTTGATAAAATTGCTAAATTAATTCCCAATAACCCAACTAAACCAACTACGATAAAACAAGCGTTGGAAACGCAAGATGAATTATCCTCTATTTACAATGATGATGAGCAGGTCAAAAATCTAGTGCAATCAGCCATGCAGTTGGAGGGGTTGTATCGTCATGCATCAACACATGCCGCCGGTTTGGTGATTAGTGACAGACCATTGCCAGAGCTGGTTCCTATATATCGTGATCCTCGTTCTGAAATGCCTGTTACACAATTTAATATGAAATATGTTGAACAGGTTGGTTTGGTAAAGTTTGATTTTCTTGGTTTAAAAACGCTTACCGTGGTTCAAAAAGCTCTGAGCTTGATTGAAGAAACAGGTGTAAAAATTGATCTTGAGCGTATTCCACTTAATGATGAAGCTACTTTTAATATGCTTGCTGAAGGAGACACGATAGGCGTTTTTCAGCTAGAATCATCTGGGATGAGAGAAGTATTGCGAGGATTAAAACCCGATAGATTTGAAGATATTATAGCTGTTGTTGCCTTATATAGACCAGGTCCGATGGAAAATATACCAACCTATATTAGCAGAAAACATGGGCGGGAACCGGTTGTTTATATGCATGAAAAGTTACAGCCAATTTTGTCTGAAACTTATGGAATTATGATTTACCAAGAGCAAGTTCAACAAGCGGCTAGGGATTTGGCAGGATATACACTTGGTAGCGCTGATATTTTAAGACGTGCTATGGGTAAAAAAATACAATCTGAAATGGATGCCCAAAAGGCAAAATTTGTAGAAGGCTCTGTTAATAACAATATTGATGCTAAGCTAGCAGCTCAGATTTTTGAGCAAATTTCCGCATTTGCAGGTTATGGCTTTAATAAATCTCATGCTGCAGCCTACGCGTTGATTTCTTATCAAACAGCCTTTCTGAAGGTAAATTACCCTGTACAATTTATGGCAGCCTTGATGGCGTTAGATGCAGGAAATATAGAAAAACTAGCCGTGTTTAGGCAAGATTGTGTAAGTCATAAAATTGCTGTTTTACCGCCAGATATAAATTCTTCACAAGCAAGTTTTTCAGTTGAGAAAACCGAGAATAGTGAATTAGCAGTGCGTTATGCGCTTGGCGCCATAAAAAATGTGGGTGAGGAAGCGATGCGCCAGCTATGCAAGACACGCGATACGGTGGGCAGGTTTTTATCAATAGAACAATTTGCCCATCACCTGCCGCGTGAAGTTGCCAATAAACGTCAAATTGAAAATATGGTAAATGCAGGGGTATTTGATCATCTGCATGAGAATAGAAGGCAGGTTTTTGATGCAATTGACACAATATTAAATACGTCGAATTTTGTAAGAAAAGAAGCAAATTCTCAGCAAGAGAATCTATTTGCAGGAGGCTCAGACGAACCAGAATACACGGCAATCAGGTTCAGTTCACATTCTGAATGGAGTCAATCAGAAAAAATGTCACGTGAGTTTGACGCATTGGGACTTCATTTAAGCGCACATCCTCTTGACCAATATGAAAATCAACTTGCAAGGCTAAAGGTAGTATCAAGTGCCTCCCTTGAGACGATGCTTTTTGATGGTGTTGCGCGTAGGGTAATAATGGCAGGGCAGCTTACTTCTGTTCAGCAACGTGTTTCACAAAAAGGCAATCGATTTGCTTTTCTTCAATTTACTGATAAGTCAGGTATTTTTGAGATAACCTGTTTTTCTGACTTGCTTCTTAAAAATAGGGAAAACCTAAGGGAAGGCAATATTCTGGTTATGCATTTAGAAGCAAAGCTAGAAAATGGGTCTGTTCGTTTACTTGCTCAGAGAATAGAACGTGTGGAGGATAAAATCTCTGCCTCTCATAGGGGTATTGGAATATGGCTAAAAACAGCTGAATGTATTGAGGATATCAAAACTGTCCTTGGCGAAGATGGAGGCGGGCGGGCCTCTGTTGCTTTTTACATTGAAGATGTGGCTTCGCACATACAGATATCGCTTCCAAACAGCTTCCAATTATCTGGTGATTGCAGAGAAAAATTAAAAACCATCTCAGGAATCTTAAAAATTCAGGATATTTAAAATAATTACTGTTTGAAAAGCATATTTTAATTTGCTTTTTGCATAAAAACAGCTTATTACCCTAACAAAATTCACACATGAAGAACGCTCATTGGCAAATTCCAATATTAAGGGCATTCCGGTGAGAGATTTTTCTCTTTCACACTTCATGGAGGTTTAACCGGAGAACAGGAGGATTAACATGGCTCTCCCTACATTTACTATGCGCCAACTACTAGAAGCAGGTGTTCACTTTGGACATCATACTCGCAGATGGGACCCGAGAATGGGACCGTTTATTTTTGGTGAGCGTAACAATGTTCATATTTTAGATTTACAACAGACCGTTCCTCTGTTGCATCAGGCTATTAAAGCACTTCGAGATACTACAGCAAAAGGCGGTCGTGTGTTGTTTGTTGGCACTAAAAGAGTTGCCTCTGAAAAAATTGCAGAAACAGCAAGAGAATGTGGTCAATATTTCGTTAACCACAGATGGCTTGGTGGTATGTTAACAAACTGGGCTACAGTAACTCAATCAATCCGCCGCTTGCGTGAGCTTGAAAAACAGCTTGAGAGTGAAGAAATTCAGCAGCTTACTAAAAAAGAGGTGCTCCAACTCACACGTGAACGTGATAAGCTAGAGCTTACCTTGGGCGGCATTAAGGATATGGGCGGTTTGCCAGATATGCTGTTTATTCTGGATACTAATAAAGAAGATATAGCTGTTGCAGAGGCAAATAAACTTGGGATTCCAGTAATTGCGGTTGTGGATAGTAATGCAAGTCCAATAGGAATTGATTTTCCTATCCCTGGTAATGATGATGCAATGCGGGCAATATCATTATATTGCGAGCTAGCACGCGATTCCATTTTAGATGGTCTGCAGCAAGAATTAGTGGCAAGTGGTCAAGATATTGGCAATGCATCTGAGGCTCCTGTTGAGGTGCTAGAGACTGTTGAAACACCTGCTGAAGTATCATCAGAGGCAGTGCAGGCGACAGCTGCTGAAGATGGAGTAACAGCCTAATTTTTTAATAATTAAGTGTTATCCAAAATTAATTTAATTTATTGTCTAAACTGCTTAGCTGTTTAGGCAATTTTAATAAAAGCTGAATAAAGGATTAGTAAAATGGCTGTTACTGCTGCATTAGTAAAACAACTGCGTGAGACCTCTGGCGCTGGAATGATGGATTGTAAAAAAGCATTGGAAGAAACCAATGCCAATATTGACGCTGCAATTGATTGGTTGCGAACTAAAGGTCTTGCAACTGCTGCCAAAAAATCAGGCAGAGTAGCATCTGAGGGGCTGGTAGCTATTCATGTAGAAGGCACTTCTGCTGCGATGGTGGAACTAAATGCAGAAACAGATTTTGTTTCCAGGAATGACGATTTCCAAGCTCTAGTTATCAATTTAGCGAAGCTTGCAAATAACGCAACAGACATTGAAACACTTAATACATTAGCGTTTCCAAATACACAAAGAACAGTTGCTGAGGAAATAACCCACAACATTGCTACTATCGGTGAAAATATGATGCTTCGCCGTATGCAAAAAATTCAAGTTAATAAAGGTGCAGTTGTCCCTTATATTCATAATGCTACGGCTGATGGTATGGGACGCATTGGTGTATTGGTCGCACTGGAATCGGACGCCAGCTCTGAGGTTTTAGCATCTCTTGGAAAACAGATTGCTATGCATGTAGCTGCAACTAAACCAGCTTCATTATCTGTAGAGTCACTTGACCCATCTATGGTAGCAAGAGAGCGAGAGGTTTTAATAGAACAGGCAAAGGAATCTGGTAAGCCACAGGAAATAGCTGAAAAAATGGTAGAGGGTAGGATTCGCAAATTCTATCAAGAAGTAGTATTGTTAGAACAGACATTTGTAATTGATGGCGAAAGTAGGGTGGCTGATGTTATTCAAAAGACTGCCAAAGAAGCTGGAAGCGATATTACATTAACAGAATTTGGTCTATTTGTTTTAGGTGACGGGATTGAAAAAGAAGAAACTGATTTTGCTGCTGAGGTTGCTGCACAATTAAGTAAATAAACGCATAATCTACATTATGAATTGAGACAGTCAATGTTGGAATTCAAATACAAACGTATTTTGCTTAAAATATCAGGTGAATCGCTGATGGGAGAGCAGGAATACGGTATTGACACTGACATGGTTAACCGTGTTGCTGGCGAAATTGCTGACGTGGTGTTGCAAAATGTTGAGGTTTGCCTGGTGATAGGAGGCGGCAACATTTTTCGGGGTGTTTCAGCTTCTGCAGCCGGGATGGAACGGTCAACGGGTGATTATATGGGGATGTTGGCTACAGTTATGAATGCGCTTGCGATGCAGAATGCGCTTGAAAAACTGAACATACCAACACGTGTGCAGTCGGCATTACCAATTAGTGCTGTTTGTGAGCCATATATTAGAAGACGCGCTATGCGTCATATGGAAAAAGGCAGAGTAGTTATCTTCGCTGCTGGCACAGGCAACCCATTTTTTACCACGGATACTGCTGCAGCCCTTCGCGCTTCTGAGATGAATTGTAATGTAATTATGAAGGGAACTCGCGTTGATGGTGTTTATTCAGCCGATCCTGAAAAAGATGTTAACGCAATCCGATATGACAAATTATCTTATATGGATGTTCTATCTAAAGATTTAAAAGTAATGGATGCGACTGCCATTTCATTGGCACGTGAAAATAAAATACCTATAATGGTGTTTTCAGTTACCCAAACTGGTGGTTTAGATAAGGCATTAAGGCATCAAGATGCTTTTACGCTTGTAATTGATGACGAGTGAAGGAGGAAAAATAAGATGGCTGAAATAGATATGGAAGATGTTAAGCGCCGTATGGAAGGCGCATTATCTAACCTTAGTAATGAATTTTCAGGTTTGCGGGCGGGACGAGCGTCGGTTGCAATGCTAGACCCAGTGAGTGTTGATGCTTATGGTTCTAAAATGCCCATTAGTCAGTTAAGTAATGTATCAGTGCCAGAATCGCGGTTATTATCTGTGTCTGTTTGGGATGCGTCTCTTGTAAGTGCAGTTGAAAAAGCCATTCGCGAATCTGATCTTGGTCTAAACCCACAGGTTGAAGGAAGCGTTATTCGTGTCCCAGTTCCAGAACTTTCTGAAGATAGACGAAAAGATATGGCAAAAGTTGCAAGCCGATATGCAGAGGCAGGCCGCGTTTCTGTGCGTAATGTTCGACGAGATGCGATAGAAACAGTTAGAAAAGACGAAAAGGCAGGCGAAATATCTGAAGATGAGCGTCATAATTACGAATCAGATATTCAAAAAATCACAGATGGGTTTGTTGGTCGTATTGATGATATGCTATCAAAGAAAGAAAAAGATATTACTCAAGTATAAAGGTTTCCTATTCAGGTTTTTTAGACATGCAGCATTTAGCAATCATTATGGATGGAAACAGGCGCTGGGCAAAAGAGAATGCTCTTTCTATTGTTTATGGTCATGATAAAGGTGCACAAACATTATCTGAAATAGCACGAGAAGTTGCCCGTATTGGAATACCTTATTTAACCGTGTTTGCGTTTTCTGCTGAAAACTGGAAACGGTCAAATACAGAAATAAACGCCCTTTTTAGCTTAATGAGGCGTTATTTAAAGCAAGAAATCAAAACATTTAGCGATGAAAATATACAGCTGAAATTCATTGGGGACATTGCGCCTTTTCCAGAAGATTTGCAGGCATTATTTAAATCTTCGGAAGCGCAAACAAAAAATAATAATTCTATTACCCTCACAATTGCCGTAAATTATGGCGGTATGCAGGATATTATTAATGCTGCTTCAGATTTTAACTCATCGGGTTCTGATTTGAGTTCAAGTAAGAATTTAAAAGCATTTAAATCAAAATTAATGACTTCTTTCTTACCGCCAGTAGATATGTTGATTAGGACTGGAAAAGAAAAAAGAATTTCTAATTTTCTTATTTGGGATTGTGCTTATGCCGAATTATATTTTTCGGATAGCTATTGGCCTGAATTCGGAATATCTGACTTGCATGAAGCAGTTGAAGATTGGAATTCACGTATTAGACGTTTTGGCGGAAGTGTTGATATTACGGCAACCGATGTCAATGACCTTCCTAAAAATGTTATTCAAATAGAAAAAATCACTGTTAATGAAAGATAGACTTCCAGATATCAGTAGAAGAATGACAGGTATATTATTGCTTCTACCTTTTATGGTTTTGTTTTTGATGGGAAAACCATTTTCTCAGATTACATTTGTTGTAATTTCTGTAATTATGATGTTTGAATTTGCCTTTCTTATCTCAAAAAACACTTGGATGAGATCGGCATTAATATCGCTTATTAGCGTTTTTGGAATGATGAGTTTTTTTGCAATTGCGCCATTCTATCATTTGATTATTCTTGCCGGCATTATATTAATTTTATTCTGTTTTTTTTCTTATCAAACAGTGGCAATTGGGCTTGCATTATCCCTTCTTTCATACAGTGTTGGACTGTTTTCTCATCATGAATTTTTTCAAGAGATTATGTTGTATATCGTCGTAACTATTATATCGGTCGATATTGGGGCTTATCTTGTTGGAAGGTTTGTAGGTGGACCAAAATTACTCCCTCTGGTTAGTCCTGCCAAAACAATATCAGGAGCAATAGGCGGATTAATTGGCGGCATGATTTCAGGAACGATTATATGTTATATTTTATCTGTAGAAATTACAGTTTGGCTTCTACTAGTCACTATGTTGGTGGCAATATTAGCCCAAATTGGGGATATAACAGAATCATTTTTTAAAAGAGCAATCAATACCAAAGATAGTGCAAAGATTATTCCAGGTCATGGGGGTTTTATGGATAGGTTTGATGGATATTTATTTGTTATTCCCTTATTTGCGTTATCCCCTGTAGATAGATTATTTGTTTAATGACAAAAGCGATTACGATATTAGGAGCAACAGGTTCAGTTGGAGCAAGTACACTTTCTATTATCAGAGAAAACAGAAATAGTTTTGAGATAGTTGGTCTTACCTCGCATTCAAATGCTGAGTTATTAGCAGCTTTGGCAGTTGAGTTTGCGCCTAAATATGTTGTTCTATCAGATGTTCGTCATATCGCTGTATTAGAACAAAAATTGGCAGCAACCGATATTCAAATTCTCACTGGAGAAGAGGGGCTTGAATTTCTTGCAATACAAAAAGCCGACCTAGTAGTGGCTGCTATAACCGGTTTTGCTGGATTTAAGCCAGTGTTTGCTGCAATTAACGCTGGCACAGACATCGCGCTTGCCAATAAAGAGGCACTTGTAGCAGGGGGGCATTTATTAATGCCACTTGCAACGCAAAAAGGAGTTACACTCCTACCAATTGATTCTGAGCATAATGCGATTTTTCAATGTATGATGGGACAAAAATGGGATCATGTTGAGCAGGTAACTCTAACCGCATCTGGCGGTCCATTTTTATCTATGACATCACAGGAAATGTATCATGTTCCTCCGTCGCGTGCGCTAAAACACCCAACTTGGAGTATGGGTGCAAAAATAACAATAGATAGCGCCACTATGATGAATAAAGGCTTTGAGTCACTTGAAGCGGCTTGGTTATTTGGATTAGATAAAAAACAAATATGTGCCATTATTCACCCTCAGTCAATAATGCATGGTTTTGTTAAATTTAAAGATGAGAGTGTGATTGCACATCTAGCGCCAACTGATATGAAGGTACCAATATCGCATGCGTTAGGCTGGCCTGAGAGATTGAAAATCACCTGTGAAAAACTAAATTTAACACAAATATCTAATTTGGAATTTACAGAAATAAAGGAAGATCAATTTCCAAGCTATAATCTTGCATATCAATTAATTGGAGATAATCCGTGTTATGCAATTGCATTAAATGCCGCTAATGAGATAGCGGTTGCACTTTATCTTGATAAACAAGTTTCATTTGGTGATATTTATAAAATAAATGCTAAAACAATAGATTTAATAAAGCTAACTGAGCTTCCAGATTATCACTCTATTATTGACTATAATAATTATGCACGCAATATTGCACATTCGATTCTACCATCTCTTTAATTTTTTTCTGACCTAACGTGAGTTTATATAATCCATGGCCTCTTTCGGAATTTTTGAGACAATACTGTCTTTTATCTTGGTGTTAACGCCCATTGTTTTTATCCATGAGTTGGGTCATTTCTGGGTTGCACGAAAGATGGGTGTTGTAGTCGATGTTTTTTCAATTGGATTTGGAAAAGAAATCTTTGGTTGGACCGATTCACATGGGACACGGTGGCGGTTTGCTTGGATTCCGCTTGGTGGATATGTTCGGATGAGAGGGGATGATAACGCATCTGGTAGTTTTTCAAAGGCTGCTAAATCTATCCAAGGTAGCTTTGCAGGGGCATCTCTTTATGCACGAATAGCTATAGTTGCAGCTGGCCCGCTTGCTAATTTTATCTTAGCTTTTATTTTATTTATAGGTCTTTATATGGGCGCAGGGAAACTTTTTATTCCGCCCATTATTGATGATGTGTTGCCTGATAGCGCTGCTGAAAGCGCAGGACTTCTGCCTGATGATTTGGTTCTGAAAATAAATAACAGTCATATTTCAGATTTTAATGATTTAAGAATGTATATTTTCGAATCTCCAGGCAAATCAATAACAATAGAAGTAGATAGAGATGGTGAACAAATTGAAATATTGGCAACACCAAACTCTATTTATCTTGAAAAGTTAGATATTTTTGCAGGGCAACTTGGAATTAGATCTCCTGTTGGTGAATTTAGAAGGCTTGGGTTGGCAGAGGCAATTACAGAATCTGGGTATGAATGCTGGTCGATAACTGTTGGTATGGTAAGGGGAATATCAAGATTATTAACAGGTAATGCCCAAATGGGTGAAATTGGTGGTCCAGTACGAATTGCACAATTTTCAAGAGATGCATTATTTCAAGGGATTACAAGTTTAGTATTTTTTATCGCATTAATTTCTATTAATCTTGGGTTAGTTAATTTGCTGCCTATTCCAGCACTTGATGGTGGTCATCTTACCTTTTATCTAATTGAGGCAATTATTGGTAAGCCTCTGCCGGAATCGTGGCAAAATTTATTAATGAGGGGTGGCATAGCATTTTTATTATCACTAATGCTGTTTGTTACGATTTATGATATTGTTAGAGGTGTGTTCAATTAAGCATAGTAACCAAATATAAAATTTGGAATGCTTTGTGCAACCATTTAAAGATAGTATGCCGGTGAAAAGGATTTCGAAATGACGACGTTTAAACAGCTTTGTAAGAAAAATAGTCTTATCGGCGCACTTCTGTTTGTTTGTTTTGTTTATAGTACACAAGCATTTGCTGAAAAAATTTCTGATATTCAGGTTAATGGTAATCAGCGAGTATCTGAAACAACAATAAGATCCTATTTACCGTTAGAACC
This sequence comes from Alphaproteobacteria bacterium, assembly GCA_018666135.1. Classification (GTDB taxonomy): domain Bacteria; phylum Pseudomonadota; class Alphaproteobacteria; order Puniceispirillales; family Puniceispirillaceae; genus UBA5951. The sequence continues at coordinate 28,906 of JABJAN010000013.1, forward strand.
TGGAGATGATTTTTCTACTGCAGTATTAGACAGCACCATAGATAGGTTATTTTCAACTAGCTTATTTAGTAATGTAGATATTGTAAATAACAAAGGGGTTGTTACCATCACAGTTACAGAAAACCCTATTATCAATAGAGTAACTGTTGAAGGCAATGATGTGCTTGATACTGACATACTAGTATCACAGCTTGGTATTGAGCCACGGCGTGTGTATACCAAAAAAGTTGCCTTAGATGGTATGCAAAAATTATTGGAAATTTATCAATTATCTGGGCGTTATGGGGCGTCTGTTGTGCCTGTTGTTATTGAGCTTGAAAATAATCGCATTGATCTTATTTTTGAAGTAGATGAAGGACCATTAATTAAAATTACTTCTGTTCAATTCAATGGAAATGAGCGCTTCTCAGATAGAAAATTAAAACAGGTTATTTCAAGTAGATCCCAACGTTGGTGGGCATTTTTATCATCTTCAGACAAATATGACGAGAATAGGCTTGATTATGATAGTCGTTTATTGCGTCAATTTTACTTATCCAGAGGATATGCGGATATAAACATAAAGCGGGCTCGCGGGGGATTGCTTCCAGATAGGTCTGGGTTTGCTATTTCATTTGTTTTAGAAGAGGGACCCTTATATCAATTTGATAAAATTGAAATAGTGTCAAAAATTGAAAATATAAATGCAGATGAACTTGATACGGCACTCACATTTGTATCTGGTGACAGATATGACGTTCGAAAATTAGAAGAAAGCCTGCTTGCCATAACAAATCGGCTAGGAAATCTTGGCTACGCTTTTGTTAATGTTTCACCCACTATTGCAACAGATCCTGATAACGGATTGCTTAATATTAAAATTAGCGTAGACCCGTCCCGTAAAAACTATGTTGAGCGCATTGAAATAATAGATAATTCGCGCACTGCTGATTTCGTTATTAGAAGAGAAATGCAGCTTGTAGAAGGGGATGCCTATAATAATTTGAAACTTCAACAATCTATCAGAAATATTCGCAATCTTGGATTTTTCAGGGATGTTTCAGTGAAATCAAAACCTGGTTCAACCCCCGAGCAAAGCGTAATCGAAGTAGGTGTAGAAGAGCAATCAACTGGCAATCTTGCTGTTGGTATAGGATATTCGAGTATAGACCAATCATCATTTTCATTTGGAATTGATGAGAAGAATTTTCTAGGTACAGGTCGTGCGATTGGATTTAGTTCTGTAATTTCATCCAAAAAATCAGATTTTGATGTATCAATTTCAGAGCCCTTTTTTCTTGGCAGAAACTTATCAGCATCTGCCAGTGTGTATCAAAATAAGGTTAAAGGAACGTCAGTTACTATTGAAAGACGTGGATTTGGCGTGGGGTTTGGATTTAGAGCGGCAAATAGCGTTTATCATAATTTAACCTATAATTTAGCAGAGAGTGAAACGGATACCACCGATACAACTGCTGCTTCTTCAACAGGAGAAGATGGCCTGAAACTGCTTAGCTCTGCTGTAGGTTATAGGCTGGGGATTGAAAAACGGGATAATCGTTTTGACCCTACTGAGGGATATTTTGCAGAAATTGCTGAAACTTATTCTGGTTTAGGAGGGAATGTTACTTTTCTTAAATCGGTAGTAAAAGGTGCTTATTATGTGCCAATATCATTTGAACGCTTTGTTCTTGGGGCAAGAGCAGAAGCAGGTGTTGTCAACGGTTTGGGTGAAAATATTACGCAATCTAATCGCTTTTTACTAGGTGGTAATAAAATCCGTGGATTTGATGGAAGTGGTATTGGCCCAAGAGATTCAAGCAGTAATGCGGCGGTTGGAGGCAATCAATATTATGCAGGTAGTTTTGAGATAATTTCTGATGCTGGATTAAACCCAGACTTAGGCATGCGATGGACTTTTTATGCAGATTATGGGTCTGTGTGGGGCACTGACTACCCAACAGGGGTGGATGGAGCAGATGATGATAGCATGAGACAATCTATTGGTTTTGGTATTTTATGGGATACTGCTATTGGTCCATTATCATTTTATTGGGCTGACCCAATATCAAAACAATCTTATGATGCGTTAAGAGAATTCCAATTTACTATTGGTACACGCTTGTAAAAATAATAGGCTAGAAATGTTCTGCTTTTTAGAAAGGTTAAAATAGATAATGTTGGCTAATCATTTTCGTTTTCTGCTTGCTTCCACGCTGTTGGTAAGTATGTTTTATCTACCTAATAATGTGCTGAATGCTCAAGAAAAAGCGCCTGTTGAATTGCAGGATACCTATAATGTGGGACGGGTAGCTATTGTTAATATTGAACGCGTTCTAAGAGATGCTATGGCAACAGAACGAGTGCGGTTACTATTAGATAATAAGCGTGAAGAATTTCAAAATGACTTTGCCACACGTGAGGCTAGCCTTCTTCAAATTGAAAAAGATTTGCAATCTAAAAGAACATTATTGTCAGAAGAAGCCTATCGTGCAGAAGTAAATCAATTTCAAAATGAGGTTGCTTCAATTCAAAAAGAAATTCAATTTAAACGTCAAGCTCTTGATAAGGCATTTCAAGAAGCTCAAGATGAAATACGCTCTCTTGCATTGGAAATTGTTGCTGAAGTAGCTGCTAGTCAAAGACTGGATTTGGTTCTAAATAAAAATGCGGCACTGGTATTTAGGCAAGATATTAATGTTACTGACGCCGTAATTGCAGAGCTTAATGAGCGTACTAAAAACGCAAGATTAGAAATTCAGGAAGAATAGCTTTGTGACGATTGATCGTAGTTTCTTTTCAGACCCAAAATCAGTATCAATCGCTACTATCTTAGAGTTAGGGACCTGTAGTCTTAAAAAAGGTAGTTCTGATTTTGTTGTAAAAGATATTAATAATATAACTCAAGCAGCATCAGGGGTTTTGGTATTTGCTAAGGATGAAAAACAGGTATCTTGTCTATCCCAAAAGTCGGGTTATGTCATAATAACTACAGCAGAAATATATGATGCCTTTGGTAATGATGTCCTTAAACACTCTGAGATAATTTTAGTAGCAGAGACACCAAGATATGTGTTTGCACAGATATGCTCTCTTATTTATCCAGATGATAGAGATGACATTAATTTTATTCATCCCACAGCGATAATTGATAAAACGGCACAGATATCAGAAGGGGTAGTAATTGGACCATTCTGTCATATTGCATCTGGTGTTCATATAGGTGCAGGAAGCAGGCTAGGCGTAGGCGTTACATGTGATAGGTCAGTAATTATAGGCAATAATTGTAAAATAGGTGACTATGTAACACTCGAAAAAGTTATTTTAGGGGATAATATTGATATCGGAGCGCAAACTGTTATCGGTAAAGCTGGTTTTGGGTTTGAGATTTCTGGCGATGACATACAAAAAATACCCCATTTTGGAAGAGTTTTAATAGGCAGTAATACAAGTATTGGAAGTAATAGTTGTATCGATAGAGGAACATTTGGCGATACTGTAATAAGCGAACTTGTGATGATTGATAACATGGTTCATATTGCTCATAATGTACAGATTGGAAGAAAATCATGTATTTTAGCCCAGGCTGGAATTGCGGGTAGTAGTGTTATACAAGAAAATTGTATCATTGGAGGTCAAACTGGAATTTCTGACCATGTTAATATAACTTCAAATACAATAATTTTATCTCATTCTGGGGTTACAAAATCGATTACAATTCCAGATGTTTATGTTGGGTTTCCTGCAACTAATGCGCGGTCTTTTTGGCGCGAACAGGCAAAACTTCGAAAATTAGATAAGAAAATAAAAAATAACGACAAGGATTAAGGGATAAGTGTATGACACAAACATTTACAATGGATTATCGTGATATAGAAGCAGCAATTCCGCATCGCCCCCCCTTTCTTTTGATTGATAAAGTTATTGATATTGTCCCAGGGCAATCAGCTACAGGTATTAAAGCGGTGAGTGGGGGGGAGCCTTATTTTGCAGGTCATTTCCCAGGGCACCCAATACTGCCTGGCGTGCTGATCGTTGAAGCATTAGCACAAGTTGCTAGCTGTATTTTTGCGTATACGATGCCAGGGGAAGCACAGGATAATTTATTTTTTCTTACTACGGTTGATAAAACTAAGTTTAGGAAGTCTGTTCATCCAGGCGATATGCTGCATTTGAAAGTAGAAATAGTAGGTGGTAAAGGGCCGCTTAAAAAATTCAAAGGCATTGCAGAGGTTGATGGTAAAAAAATGGCAGAAGCAGAATTATCTGCAATGGTTGTACCTAGAAATAAATAAAAATAATTAACTTAAATGTCGTTAAGGTTTTATAATGTCGCCATTAATCCACCCGACCGCAATTATAGATAAAAAAGCTGAAATTGGAAATAATGTTCAAATTGGCGCTTATAGTGTAATTGGAGCAGATGTTGTGTTGCATGATAACGTCTGTTTGCAGTCTCATATTGTTGTCGAAGGACCAACTAGTATTGGCAAAGGCACACAAATATACCCTTTTTGTGTAATTGGGACACCAGCGCAGCATACGAAATATAAAGGTGAGCCAGCAACACTGGAAATTGGAGCTAATAATATAATTCGGGAGAAAGTTTCAATTCATAGAGGCACAGAAATTGGCGGGATGAGTACAGTTATTGGTAATAATAATTTTATTCTTGCTGATTGTCACATTGCTCATGATTGTAGTGTCGGCAATAATAATGTGTTTGCAAATGGCGTTGCATTGGGGGGGCATGTAATAGTTGGTAATCACTGCTTTATGGGTGGTTTTTCAGCAGTGCAGCAGTTTGTAAGGATAGGAGATATTGTTATGATTGGTGCGAAGTCACTAGTTACGCAAGACATCATACCATTTTCAATTGCTACTGGTATTCCGTGTGATTTAAGAGGGGTTAATATTATCGGACTGAAGCGTCAAAATTATACGCCCGCACAAATCACCCATACACGTAATATTTTTAAAAATTTATTTGAAGGTGAAGGGCAATTTTCTTCACGGTTAGAAAGTGCCTATTCTCGTTTTGGTTCTGATTTATTAGGGGGTAAAATTTTTGACTTTATCCAGAGTAAAAATCATAGACCAATTTGTATGCCAATTAATGTAAATTTTTCAGATACGGAAGAGTAAATGACTAAAAAATCCCTATCATTAAATAAATATGGGGTGATTTGTGGGGCTGGGCAAGTGCCTCTAAAGATAGCCCATATACTAAAAAATCAAGGATTCTCAGTGCATATTGTAAAGTTAGCAGGGGAAGCAAATGCTGATTATTCGTCATTTTCATTTGTAGAAATCCAAATTGGTCAATTAGAAAAAATTTCTGAATATTTTGTAGAAGAAAAATGCACAGATATTATTTTTTCTGGAAAAATTCACCAGTCATCTATTGCACATATTAACCCAGACAAAACATTAACTTCCATATTGGCGGGCTCAAAACTGGCTGGGGACAACTACATCTTAGAGGCAATAGGGGCTTATTTTAAAGGTCAGGGATTTGATGTAATATCTGAGGATCAGGTTTTGCCAAGAGAATCTTTGTCACAAAATTATAGATCTAGCAAAATAGCTGAAGGGAGAATCAAGGAAGATATAGATATTGGAATAGAGTTTTTATCCCAAATAAGCCGGTTTGATGTTGGTCAATCTCTCATAATACAATCTGGTAGGGTTTTGGCGCTTGAAGCAGCTGAAGGCACAGATGAGATGATTAAAAGGGCATCTGCGTTAATTGATCCAGATAGCTCGCCAGCAATATTTATGAAAATGGCTAAAATTGGTCAGTCTTTGATGCATGATCTTCCTGTATTTGGTCTTAACACAATTGAGTTTCTCACCAGAAGTAATATTAAAATTGTTTGTTTGCAGGCGGAAAAATGTAAATTGGCAGAACCATTAGTTCAAATAGAAGCCGCAATGTTGAGGGCAGATATCAGCCTTTATGCAGTTAATTATGAATAGAGAGCATTATTTTATACTTGCAGGCGAGACATCTGCTGATTTACTTGGTGCGAGTCTAATGCGGTCTATGCAAAAAATTTCGCCCAGCTCAATTAAGTGGATTGGGATCGGTGGAGAGCAGATGCAAAAGCAAGGACTTATCTCTAATCTTCCTATTTCAGAATTATCAGTAATTGGAACATTAGATGCATTAATTTCTTACCAACGTCTTTTGAGAGTTGCCAAGCTGCAAATCGCGCAGATATTGAAAGTACGGCCAAAAGTGGTTTTTACTGTTGATACAAAGCAATTCTCGCTAAAATTTGCCATGTTACTGCGAAAAGAAATGGATAAGGCTAACTGGCATGTGCCCATTATCCAATTAGTTGCGCCCACTATTTGGGCGTGGGGTAGATGGCGTGCAAAAAAGTTTGAGCAAAATTTTGACGCGATATTATGCCTTTTTCCCTTTGAGCCAGCTTATTTTGAATCAACAAAGACTAAGGCTATATATGTTGGACATCCAGAGGCAGGTAGGGTCCCTGAGCTAAAAAAAATACGTACAAATGTTGGCAATAAGATACCTCCTGTTGTTGGGTTATTTCCAGGTAGTAGAGATAAGGAAATAGACTATAATTTGCTTGATATGCTAGAAGCTGCCAGAATATTTAATATAAATTTTCCACAGTATAGATTTTTACTCCCAACGACCTCTGGTTTAGAAAAAGAGGTCAGAAAACAAATTGAATCTTATGATTTAGATATAGAAGTAGTTGTTGGTATAAATGCATTTAAGAATGCGCTATCTCAAATTTCAGCTGCATTATGTGTTTCTGGTACAGCTACGCTGCAGCTTGCTTTAAACGCTGTCCCTGCTGTTACCTGTTATAAAACAAGTTTCTTAAATTTTTGGATAATGAGATTTTTAGTTAAAGTTAAAGATCCTATTTTGCCCAATATATTATTGGGACGCACCCTATATCCCTGTCATTTGCAGTCAAAGCAAACACCAATAGCATTATCATCGTCATTACAACAGATTTGTGAAAAAATGCCTGATTATCAAAAGACGATGATAGCTGAGGCAGAACGCTTGGGGAAACTTTTGCTAGCTGATGGCAAGGACTTTGAAACAGTCCTTGCAAAAAGCTTAAAGCAATTCATCAATTAAGTAGTTATTTGCGTTTAGACAATTCAACATAGCCACGAACATCAGGACCAGTGTATAATTGTCTTGGCCTTCCTATACGCTGCATTGGATCTTCAATCATTTCTTTCCACTGAGATATCCAGCCAACTGTTCTTGCAACTGCAAATAAAACTGTAAACATTGATGTTGGGAACCCCATAGCCTTTAGAATAATACCAGAGTAGAAATCAACATTTGGATATAGCTTTTTATCAATGAAATATTGGTCATTTAAGGCAATGTTTTCTAATTCCATTGCCAATTCTAAAAGCGGATCGTTAATTCCAAGCTTGTTTAATACATCATGACACGCTTCTCTCATTACCTTGGCTCGTGGGTCAAAATTCTTATATACGCGGTGACCAAATCCAAATAAACGGAATGGATCATCTTTATCACGTGCACGATTTACATATTCAGCAATATTTGATTTATCCCCCATTTCTTGAAGCATATTTAGCACTGCTTCGTTTGCGCCACCATGAGCAGGTCCCCATAAAGAAGCAATGCCAGCTGCGATACACGCAAATGGATTTGCACCAGACGAGCCAGCAAGACGAACCGTAGATGTAGATGCATTTTGTTCATGATCAGCATGTAGAATTAATATTTTATCCATTGCGTTCGCAATAATTGGATCAGGAACATAATCCTCAGCTGGGACTGAAAAACACATTTGTAAGAAGTTTTCTGCATAAGATAATTCGTTTTTTGGATAGTTAAATGGCTGTCCAATTGAATATTTATATGCCATTGCTGCAAGAGTTGGCATTTTTGCGATTAGCCTGCGTGACGCTATCATCCGTTGATGTGGATCTTGGATGTCTGTGGAATCATGATAAAATGCGGATAATGCTCCAGTCACGCCGCATAAAATAGCCATAGGGTGAGCATCTCTTCTAAATCCCGTAAAAAAAGTAGATATTTGCTCATGCACCATTGTATGATGAGTAATTGCATGATCAAACTCAACTTTGGAATCAGCACTAGGAAGCTCTCCATTTAAAAGGAGATATGCCACCTCTAGAAAATCAGATTTTGCCGCTAATTCTTCGATTGGATA
>JABJAN010000100.1 GCA_018666135.1 Alphaproteobacteria bacterium
CCTCTCAGAGAATACCTCAGATGGTGTGGTTGCTCCCTTATTTTGGACACTCCTATTAGGTCTGCCAGGTTTGTTTCTTTATAAGGCCATTAATACAATGGATTCTATGATAGGCTATCATACTCAAAACTACGAAGACTTTGGATGGGCAGCCGCAAAGCTAGATGATGTTGCTAATTTTCTGCCTGCAAGGCTTACTGGATTACTATATGCTTTAATTGCCAAAAACCCTGTCTATGCTCTTACAATTATGTGGCGCGATGCCAGAAAACACCGCTCACCAAATGCTGGCTGGCCTGAATCAGCCTTTGCCGCAGCTCTGAATATACGGCTATCAGGACCACGAAACGATAAGGGTACATTTAGTGACGATGCCTGGCTTCATGCAGAAGGTGAGAATCCAACTGCAGAAGATATCATGGTTGGAATTCGCCATTATGATAAGGGATTAAACTGGCTAACACTGATAGGATTTTTTGTTCTTATTTTTGCTTGGATTAGTAGGGGCGGGATTTAAATGATAAATCTAGAACATGGCGGTGATTTAGACAGAGCCATTGCGCATTATGGAGGGCGCAAACAAGATTGGATTGATTTATCTACAGGTATAAATCCTACCAGTTATCCGGTAGCTGAGATTGCGCCAAATCTTCTGCGCGATTTACCAGACCAAGGGCTAGTAAATGCGACAAAACAGGCAGCCAAAAAAGCTTATAATACGTCACTTGCCTGCATCCCATTAGCAGGAGCACAGCAAGCAATTCAGCTATTCCCATCTATTGTTAAAAAAAGCACAGATAATGCAAGTATTTACTCTCCAAGCTATAATGAACATGAAATACAATTGCGAAAAGCAGGCTGGCAGGTAAAATATTGTACCTCAATTGAGGAAATGAGAAATGCTGATTGCGCTGTTGTCGTAAATCCTAACAATCCAGACGGCAAACAATTCTCTCCAGATGTCTTGCTTGACTTAGCAAATGACGTAGGCACGCTGATTATAGATGAAAGTTTTTGTGATTTATATCCGAATCTATCTATTCTACCGCACCTGAATGATAAACATCACAATATTATAATATTGCGCTCATTGGGTAAATTTTATGGTCTTGCAGGCATCAGACTTGGCTTTGTTTTTGCTCACCAAGAGGTAATAAATGAGTTTGCGAAAGCTGCTGGTAATTGGGCTGTATCAGGTCCTGCACTTGCCATAGGCACAACCGCATTAACAGATACAAACTGGCGCCATCAAATGCGTGAAAATCTAACCAAGGATGCCCTTCGTCTTGATGCGCTTACCTCGCCAAATTATCTACACCTTGTTGGTGGTACAGATTTATTTAGGCTATATCACTGTGATGATGCACAAAATATGCAAGACAGACTTGCCCAGCATCAAATATGGAGCCGCATATTCAGCTATGCACCAAATTGGATACGCCTTGGCTTACCACCTCAACATGGATGGCAAAGGCTAGAAAAACTATTTAAGCTTTAGCGCGCTATCGCAAAAATTTGGTCAACATCTAAATAGGTTTCTATGTGGTTTGCAAGGGTATCTAAGGTGCGTTCCACTTGCCTGTCATAGGAGAAGCTGGGCAATGATACCCCTAGTTTTTCAAAAAATGCCCTGCGAAAATTATCCTGTGCAAATAGCCCATGAATATAGGTACCTTGCACGCGGCCATCATTTGAGATTGCCCCTTCATCACGTCCCTGAATTTTTGCAAATGGCTGTGCGCAATCATCGCCGCTGGTATTTCCTAGATGAATTTCATAGCCCACTATATCAAGACAGGTTGCAAGATGGGCGGCTGTCACTCTGCGGATTGTTTTGTCTGACTGAATAACAGTCTCAACATTAAGCAAGCCAAGTCCCTCTATTTTAGCGGTGCTTCCTTCAAGTCCATCTGGGTCAGAAATTGTTTTTCCAAGCATTTGATACCCGCCACAAATTCCTAAGACATAGCCGCCACGACGATAATGTGCTTTAAGATCGATATCCCAGCCCTGTTGGCGAAGAAAATGAAGGTCGCCTATCGTTGATTTACTGCCAGGAATTAGCACAAGGTCGGTATCTGCAGGAATGCTTTGTCCTGCTCTAATCATGATTAATTCGATTTCCGATTCTTGAGATAGCGGGTCCAAATCATCAAAATTAGCCATACGGGAAAGACATAAACAGGCAATTTTATATTGAGCTGACTTTTTGGGGCTATAAGATACTATATCTAGCGCATCTTCCGCAGGCAGACGCCACGCATCTGTAAAATAGGGCAACACCCCAAAACCTGGCCATTTAGTGCGCTCTTTGATAAATTCATACCCATCATCAAACAAACGCGTATCCCCACGAAATTTATTCACTATAAACCCTTTTATCATCTCACGGTCAGTATCTGCCAGCACTACGTCTGTTCCCACTAGCTGCGCGATAATGCCGCCTCTATCAATATCACCAACCAAAATTACAGGAACATCAGCAGCGCAAGCAAACCCCATATTAGCGATATCATTCTGCCGCAGATTAATCTCAGCAGGACTGCCAGCTCCCTCAATAATAACTAAATCTGATTGTGATTTAATCCTCTCAAAGCTAGTTAAAACTGGCTTTAATAGCTGTTGTTTTATGTTTGCATATTCACGCGCTCGCAAAGAGCTATGATATTTGCCTTGTATAATTAGCTGTGAGCCTGTGTCTGTTTCAGGCTTTAATAACACAGGATTCATGTCGGTATGAGGCAAACATTTGCTAGCACGAGCCTGCAATGCTTGCGCTCTTCCAATTTCGCCGCCATCAGCTGTTACCGCAGCATTATTAGACATATTTTGAGGTTTAAAAGGCATAACTGTAAGACCCCGATTAACCGCAGCTCTGCATAACCCTGCAACCAGCACAGACTTTCCAACATTAGAGCCTGTGCCTTGAATCATAATTGCTGGCATTATTTAATCTGCCTCTCTCTAGAACTCAATCCCTATTTGGGCTTTAATTCCATCCCTAAAAGGGTGTTTGATAAGTGTCATTTCTGTTACCAAATCGGCTGCTTCTATTAATTCATCCTTAGCATTGCGTCCCGTTAATACAACATGAGTCATAGGCGGCTTTTCATGAAGCAAAAATTCAACAACTTCATCAATATCTAGATAATCATATCGAAGAGCAATATTAATTTCATCTAGCAATACAAACTTGATATTTGGATCTAGAATCAGCTCTTTTGCCTTTGACCATCCTGCCCTAGCCGCAGCAATATCGCGTTCCCTATCCTGCGTTTCCCAAGTAAATCCCTCACCTGAAACAATAAAAATGCACTCTTTTTGAAATTGCTTCTCTAAAAAATCACGCTCGCCAGTTCGCCATGTGCCTTTTATAAATTGAACAACTGCACATGGCATTTTATGCGCAATACACCGCATTATCATACCAAACCCTGAGGAGGATTTACCTTTGCCAGCACCAGTATGAACAATAATTAATCCTTTTTCCTCATGTTTTGTAGCCATAAGTTTATCTCGTGCTACTTTGATTTTTCGCATTTTATTATTATGGGCTTGATTAAGCGCTGCTTCGTCTATTGGTTCTTTTTTGTGCTCGCTCATTAGAAAAAATCCTGTAGAATTATTGATGAGGCTAAGTATGACCCAAATAAGCCTAGCTTGTAAATAATAGGGAAAATACTGCTCTCATTTACTATTACGTATTTATTTAAAAAAAACCTGATATCTTTGGCAGCACCCTTATTTACTTCAACAGTATTTTCTGGCGTATTATAACAAAAAATAATAGGGTAATAAGCTTTATCTATTGCGGCAAATATAGCACATACTAAGAGTAGTTAATCATAGTAGATAAAGCAGAAAATATACTGGCAATAAGGATCAAAGATGCAGAATATAACAAAAATTCCAGTGACCATTATCACAGGATTTCTTGGCGCTGGAAAAACCACCTTAATTTCGCAATTAATGCAGAACCCATTAGGAAAAAGATTGGCTGTCATTGTTAATGAATTTGGAGATGTTGGTGTAGATGGAGAGATTTTAAAAGGCTGTGCTATCCCTAATTGTCCTGAAGAAAATATTCTTGAGTTAGCAAATGGGTGTATTTGCTGCACGGTTGCAGATGATTTTATCCCAACCATCGAGCAATTAATGTCACTGTCCCCGCAGCCTGAGCATATTTTAATTGAGACATCTGGTCTGGCATTACCAAAACCGCTACTCAAGGCATTTGACTGGCCTGATATTCGCTCTCGTATCACGGTGGACGGTGTTATTGCTCTAGCTGATGCAGAAGCTGTTGCATCTGGGCAATTTGCGCCAAACCTTGCTGCTGTTGAAGCGCAACGTCAAGCAGATGAATCCCTAGATCACGAAACGCCATTAGCAGAAGTTTTCGAAGACCAAATAGCCTGTGCTGACCTTATTCTCTTAACAAAGGCAGACCTTGCAAATGAAGATGACAAAGCAAAAGCAAAACAGATCATTGCTAAGAATGCGCCTCGCCTATTACCTGTAATTGAAGTTACAGAAGGGCAGATTGACCCCCGAATTATACTTGGGCTAGAGGCAGCTGCAGAAGATGACATAAAGCACCGTCCATCACATCATGATGGCGCTCCTGAGCACGACCATGAAGATTTTGACAGTGCTATATTTGATATTGCAGAAATCGACTCACCAGAAACTCTTATCGCCAAAATTGAACGCCTTGCGCATGAACAACATATACTAAGGGTAAAAGGATATGCCTGCGTTACTGGCAAGCCAATGCGGCTTTTGGTTCAGGCTGTTGGCTCTCGTATACGTACGCAATTTGATAAGATGTGGGAAACAACAGATATGCGACAAGGACAATTAGTGATTATAGCAGAACATGACCACATTAATATGGCAGCCATTAAAGAAATACTGGAGAGCTAAACAGACCGATGCACGTTCTTTTTGTTGAAAGACATGGATTAGAAAAAACAGAGGTTCCTGTTGATCTAGACCATCAGCCGGCTGACCTTATTGCTCTTTCCTTCTCTGACAGTGACCTTGGTGCGCTTGCAGCTGGTTGGCACCGTGCCACTTTACTAAATGAAAAAACATTCCCAACTTTAAGACTGGCAAACCTTGCTGATTTAAAACACCCCGTTTCAGTTGATACCTACATTGAAAAAACCGTATGTCATGCCAAAGGCATTTTGATACGTCTTATTGGCGGCGTACCTTATTGGTCTTATGGATTGCAACAGGTTGCTCACATTGCAAAAAAAAATAATATTGCTCTTGCGGTGATTCCTGCAGATGGACGCCATGACCCTCAACTTGATGAATTATCTACGGTACCTGTATCTACCTTAAGGCGTTTGCAGCATTATTGTGAAACTGGTGGCAGAGTTGCTGCCCATTCTGCCCTTGCCCAATTAGCAATAGCAGCAGGTCTTTACGCAGGACCTGTATTTGGCAGCAAAGTAATAGGAGTGGTTGGCGCCTGGACTCCAGAACTTTATGTATGTTGTCCATTTATTGCACGTGGTTATGAAGATAAGCCGCTTATTCTAATTACCTTCTATCGCTCTTTTATTGCAGCTGATGATCTTAAACCTATTACAGCTTTATTTGAAAATTTACGTCACCGTGGTTTTGCTGTGATGAGTTTGTTTTTACCATCACTTAAAGCACCAGATGCAGCTGCGTGGCTTGAGAGGCAAATTGCCTTTTATGCGCCTGTTAGCATTATTAATGCTACTTCATTTTCTGGCAAAGGCACGAGCGGAACCTCCCCTTTAGATAAGGCAAAGGGACCTGTTTTTCAAATCGCACTTGCAACCTCCAATCGGGCAGCTTGGGCAGAGGCAGAGCGAGGGTTATCTCCTGCTGATATGGCAATGCATGTTGTATTGCCAGAAGTGGATGGTCGTATTTTTGCAGGGGTTGCCTCATTCAAAGAGTCTGAGCCAGTTGATGATAAATTGCAATTTGCACCTATTGGGCATCAACCTGATAATACAAGAATTACAGCTATTTGTGAGAAAGTTAGCAATTGGTATAAGCTGCAAACAACCCCTCTTAGCAAACAAAAACCAGTACTTATTTTATCAACCTACCCTGGTCGTTCTTGGCAAATAGCGCATGCTGTAGGGCTTGATGCCATCGCATCTGCAAAGGCTATATTGTCTGATTTAGGGCATGGCAATGATGCCCAACACACATCCCTTGAGAAAAATCTACAGCAGCAATATTTATCCTGGGATATTGAATCTTATAAAGATGCTTTGCAAAACCTGCCTCGTAATTTAACTAAAACACTAAACAGGCTTTGGGGACCCCCTGAAAAGGATGTGCTGATTAAAAATGGGGCGTTTCATTTTTCTGCATTATCATATGGTAATGCGATTATTGCATTACAGCCAGAACGCGGCTTAAAAGTAGATAGAGAGGCTGATTATCATGATATCTCTCGCACGCCATGCCACGGATATGTCGCTTTTTATTTATGGCTTCAAAAATCAATTAAGGCAGATGCTATTATTCATATTGGCGCGCATGGAACCTTAGAATGGCTACCAGGTAAAGCAGTGGCTCTGTCAGATAATTGCTGGCCAGAAGTGCTGGCTGGGAATTTGCCTATTATTTATCCATTTATCATTAATGACCCAGGAGAAGCCGCACAAGCCAAGAGACGTATTAGTGCTGTTACTCTTGGTCATATCCCGCCGCCTCTTCGCACGGCAAATGCACCAGAAAAATTTAGCCAATTAGAATCATTACTAGATGAATTTTCAAATGCAGATGGTCTTGATCCAAAAAGACGTGACCGGCTTAAAAGTGACATTATTTCAGAAGCAGAAATACTGGGTATAAGCGCGGATTTAGGCGTTAATTCAGACATTAGTGAGGCTGAAACACTTACCAAAATTGATGCTTTTGTGTGTGATGTAAAAGAAAGTCAATTTGGAGACGGCTTACATGTTTTTGGTCGTGGTGGTCAGATCCAAACAGCATTTGCAACAGAACAATCTGTTGCAAATGAACGTCAGTCTATAATTGACGCCCTGTCTGGCAAAATGATAGCCTCTGGTCCCTCTGGCTCCCCCTATCGTGGGCGTAGTGATGTTCTGCCATCTGGTCGTAATTTATTTTCAACTGACCCGTTATCTGTGCCAACAAAAGCTGCTTATCGTCAGGGCGTTAAATTAGCAGAAGAATTTATCCGCAGAAACCTGCAAGATAAGGGAGATTGGCCTTCTGGCGTAATTATTGATTTATGGGGTTCTGCTACTATGCGAACCGCAGGTGAAGAATTTGCCATGGCACTTCATTTACTTGGCGTAAAACCAGATTGGACTGAAGGTTCAGACAGGGTTTCTGGATTTGAAATTCTTACTATCTCGGCGTTAGATAGACCAAGAATTGATGTCACTTTGCGTGTCTCTGGGCTTTTCAGAGATGTTTTTCCAACCCTTTCAACCTTATTTCAACAGGCTGTTGATGCTCTGCATGAAAGAGATGAAAGCCCAGAATATAACCCTTATATAAGCTCTGAAGCAGATGATTCGGCACGTATTTTTAGCCCTGCTCCTGGTGCTTACGGACTTGGTATGGGTGGCGCGGCAGATAGGTATGGTGAAGAAGGTCGCACGGCAGCAGCCAAAGCTTGGATTAATGCCAGCCAATATGCCGTAAACGGATCGCAAATAACTCAGAATAAAGAAGCTTTATTAGCCCGTATTAAAAAGGCAGATAGTTTTATTCATATGCAAGATATGCCAGAAACAGATATTTTATTATCATCAGATTATGCCGCACATGAAGGGGGATTCGCAGCTGCTAAAGCTTTGATAGGAGGTAGTACATTTCTCTATCACATAGATAATACTAATCCTGAAAAGCCAGTCGCACGAAACCTAACCGAAGAAATTGCTCGTGTTGTATATGCCCGTGCAGCCAACCCTGACTGGCTATCTGGCATGATGCGTCATGGGCATCGCGGTGCCGCAGAAATCGCGGCAACACTTTTACATATGGCTGCATTTTCTAATCTTGCAAATGTAATCGGCAGCCATCTTTTCGATATATTTCATGATGCAACACTTGGCAATAATGAAATTTTTTGCTTCATGCAAGATGCAAATCCAGAAGCGCTTGAAGCAATGCAGGATTGTTTTTGCAGGTTGCATGAGGCAGGTTTATGGGAGACAAGACGTAATTCTATCCTAGCTTCTTTTGAGTCTCTGAAATGATTAGTAAACAAAAACAGCATCACGCCAAAGGCTGGTGCCCATCAACTCTGACACCAATGATGTCTGGCGATGGGTTGTTAGTAAGAATAAAACCTGCATTTAATAGATTAACATCAAAACAAGTAGCAATACTTGCCAGCTTGTCAGATAGTTTTGGCAATGGCATTATTGATATCACAAATAGAGCAAATTTGCAGATAAGAGGCGTAACACATACACATCTTAGCTCCCTTATTGATGCACTATTTGATAGTAGTCTTACAAAAAACAATGAGGCATATGACAAGCTTAATTTAACACTCGCTCCTTTTACATCCGTTGACTCACTTGGCTGGCGCTGTGCGTGCGCTTTATATGATGAGATAGGTAATTTTCCAAATCTCCCTGCAAAATTTGGATTTGCTGTTGATTGTGGGTCGACTCGCACTCTGTGCGATGCTTCTGCAGACATCAGGCTTGAAACAAATAAGGATGGTCAATTAATCATTCGGCTCGATGGCAGTGAGAATGGATTTATTACAGATGAAAATACCTTTCTTGACGATATTAAAGCAGTCCTAAACTGGTATTTATTGTCACAAAAATACGCCCCAATCAAAATGCGAATGAAACAGTTTATCAACCAAGAGGCTATTCCTGAAACTTGGTGTACAACACAGCCGCAAGCTAGCATGAAAAACATTGTTCCTGGAACATATGGCGAAAAGCAAGTTATTGCTGCTCCATTTGGGCAGCTTACCTCTGACCAACTTGCTCACATTGCTTCTGTTACAGATGAGGTCATTATGTGTCTTGATCGTTGTTTATTAATTGATAAAACAGCAGATATTGACAGCCAATTCATCACCTCAGAAGAGGATATAAGGCGGAATATCTCTGTATGTGCAGGAATGCCTGCATGCACAGGGGCAAGCATTAATACACGCAAGCTGGCAACGAAAATTATCTCAAGGTTAGATGGTGCACATAACCAGTCGTATCATATATCAGGCTGTGCTAAAGGATGTGCAACCAAGACCTCGCGTGATATATGTATTATTGGCAATGATGGAAATTATGGCCTATTAGAAAATGGATGCGCTTGGGATAGCCCTGATAATATATTATTATCTGAAGCAGCGTTGTTTGATGAATTAGACAGGATTCAAAAGAATTAAAATAATGCCTTATACCTATGAAAAAAATGGCGCTAATATTTATAAAGAATCATTTGCAACCATTCGAAATGAAGCTGATTTAAGCGCATTCACACCAGCAGAGGAAATTGTTGCAGTGCGTATGATACATGCAGCAGGCATGGTTGAATTAGCCCAATTTATTAAATTCACTTCTGATTTTGCCGTTACCGCTCGTACTGCAATAGAAAATGGCGCACCTATATTATGCGACACTAAAATGGTTAGTGAAGGTATTACGCGGACAAGACTATCTGCAAATAATAAAATTATGTGCACCCTGCAAGACCCTAATGTAACGCAGATGGCAGCAAACGCCGGCAATACCCGCTCTGCAGTTGCTATCGAATTATGGCGTCCCTATTTATCAGGCGCTATCGTTGCTATTGGTAATGCACCAACTGCTCTGTTTCATTTATTAAATTTACTTGAAGATGCCGATTATCCGCGCCCTGCAGCTATCATAGGATGTCCTGTTGGGTTTGTTGGCGCACAAGAAAGCAAAGAGGCATTAATCACATCTCCGCCTGTGCCAAGCTGTATTGTTAAGGGCAGATTAGGTGGCAGCGCAATCACCGTTGCTGCCATTAATGCGCTTGCCAGTCATATTGAGTAAAAGCGAAATGACAAAACAACACATAATTTCAAGACAAGGTGTTATTTACGGTGTCGGTCTTGGCCCTGGAGCAATTGACCTAATGAGCGTGCGTGCTGATAAACTGATAAGAGAGGCAAAAAACATAGCCTTCTTTCGTAAATCTGGGCGCCGAGGTCATGCACGGCAAATTGCACATCCTTTATTGTCAAATAATGTGGTTGAATTTGCAATGGAATATCCAGTTACCACTGAAATACCCTCAACAGACCCTCAATATAATTACATTTTATCTGATTTTTATAAAACTTGCTGTAGCCATATCCAGTCTCTATCAGATACAGGAGAAGATGTGATTATACTATGTGAGGGAGACCCCTTTTTCTATGGATCTTTTATGCATATTTACACCCGCATTCAAGATGTTTGTCCTGTTGAGATAGTACCTGCAATTACTGGAATGTCCGCTGCTTGGACTGCCACCAAAATGCCAATAACATGGGGAGATGATATCCTGACAATATTGATGGGTACATTGGATTTAACCCAGCTTGAAATGCAATTGCGAGATACAGATGCAGCCATCATTATGAAAATTGGACAAAATTTGGGTAAAATAAAACAGGCGCTTCGATCAACCAGGCGATTTGATGATGCCTATATAGTTGAATATGCTGCAATGGCTAATCAAACGGTGCAGCGTCTATGTGATTATGATCAAGAACACGCCCCCTATTTTTCAATTATCATTTTGCATGGACAAGGAAGAAGACCTTGAAAGGGCGCGTAATAGTTGCAGGATTAGGCCCTAGCGATCCAGCCCATATAACGCCTTTGGTTACACAAGCAATTAACATGGCAACTGATGTGATAGGCTATATTCCCTATATTGCTAGGATCCAGCCAAGGGACGGCATGACATTGCATGCAACTGATAACCGTGTTGAAGTAGAACGCGCACAACATGCGCTTGAACTTGCTTATAAGGGGCGTATTGTATTAATTGTTTCTTCTGGAGACCCTGGCGTATTTGCAATGGCAGCTGCCTTATTTGAAGTTGTAGAAAAAGACTCTCTAAAATGGCAAGATATAGAAATTGAAATTTTACCTGGCATTACAGCTATGCTTGCTGCTGCTGCGAAAGCAGGGGCACCTCTTGGGCATGATTTCTGTGTAATTAATCTAAGTGATAATTTAAAACCATGGTCAATTATTGAAAAACGCGTGCAGTTGGCACTTGCGGCAGATTTTGCGATTGCCTTTTATAACCCACGTTCAAAATCACGCCCTGCAGGATTTGAAAAAACACTCACTATTTTAAAAGAGAATTGTGCAGATAACAGACCGGTAATTTTTGCAAGAAATGTATCTTGTGAGGATGAATCTATTAACATTGTACCTCTGTTAAAAACTACAGCCAATATGGCAGATATGAGAACATTAGTTATCGTTGGGTCTAGTCAATCACGCCTTGTGCTGCAACATAATAAAAAATGGGTGTATACACCGCGCCACTATCCAATGCTACCCTAACCAATCAATTACATCCCCAAGATTATAAAGCTCTTGTCTATTCCTAATAACAGGTCTTTTAATCATTAATACGTGAATGCCTAATTGCCGCGCTGCCTCAATTTTAGCGTATGATCCGCTACCACCTGCATTCTTAGCAACTATTAAGTTAATTTTATGATGTGATAATAAAGCGGCATCTTGGGCTGCCGTAAATGGTCCTCTGGCAACTTCGATTATTTGATTCGAAAATAACGGGGGTGTTTTTGGTAGATCAACAAGACGCAAAAGATAAAAATGCTGTTGGTTATCGTAAAATGCCGCCAAATGCATCCTGCCAATTGCCAGCATAACACGCAGCGGTTCTTGTGACAAAAAAGATACTGCATGCGTTATATCTGATACCTGATGCCAGTTATCACCTGCTTTTGGTTGCCAAGGCGGGCGCGTCAGCGCTATCAAAGGAATTCCCGTCATTTTGCTTGCGGCAATTGCATTCTCACTCATCTGAGCTGCAAAAGGGTGGGTTGCATCTACAAGATGCGTAATTCGCTCAGCTAAGATATAAGAAGCAAGTCCTGTTGCCCCGCCAAAACCTCCAATTCGTTTTGGGATTGGTTGTTGACTGATTCGTTCAACTCGACCAGCATAGGAAATAGTAGCTTTGAGATTAGTTTTAGAGATAAGATGAGCTAAAGACGAAGCTTCAGTTGTACCACCCAGTATTAAGAGATTTTGCGGCATGAAACGTGACCCTTGGTTAATCATTATTGGCATGGATGATGGCGGATTTGATAAGCTATCCGATGATGCCAAAAGATATATTACCTCTGCTGTTTATATTATAGGCCCGAAGCGCCACTTGTCTATGATAGCAAACTTAGACACCCCTTGCGAGGAATGGCCTGTTCCTTTTAACTTAGGAATTGATAAATTACTCACTCGTCGGGGTCTGCCGACTGTTATGCTTGTGTCTGGCGATCCTTTTTGGTTTGGAGCTGGCTCGCACATCACACAGCATCTTGCCGATGATGAATGGTTATCTGTTCCAAGCCACAGTTGCTTTTCTCTTTGTGCTTCTGAAATTGGCTGGCCGTTGGACAAAACCATCACCCTTGGTCTGCATTCAGCGCCGTTACAAAGGCTCCGCCCACATCTGGCACCTGGGCGAAGAATAATGGCAACTTTGCGTGATGGGTCTTCTGTTCGCCTTCTTGCAGATTATCTAATAGAAAATGGATTTGGTAAAACAGAAATAATCTGTCTTGAGAAGCTTGGTAATGCGCATCAGAACATCAAAAAATTCTGTGCTGAAGAGATAGAACAAACTGAATTTTCACACCCTATTATGGTTGCCCTTTTGGTTGCAGGAAAGGGCAAGATATTACCTAAAAGCTTTGGCATTGAAAATAGCTGGT
Organism: Alphaproteobacteria bacterium; assembly: GCA_018666135.1. Lineage (GTDB taxonomy): Bacteria > Pseudomonadota > Alphaproteobacteria > Puniceispirillales > Puniceispirillaceae > UBA5951. The sequence goes on from JABJAN010000100.1 coordinate 12,935, forward strand.
TTATCCATGATGGGCAAATTAGCAAGCAGTCTATAAGAGCTATCACCTTATCTGCATTAGCCCCTCGCGCTGGCGAACATTTATGGGATTTAGGGGCTGGGTCAGGTTCAATCTCTATCGAGTGGCTTTTATCTGATGCTTCCCTGCAAGCTACGGCTGTCGAAAAGCAGAAACACAGAGCTGATAATATTAGACAAAATGCGTTAATGCTTGGGGTTGACCATTTAAATATAATCGAAGCTGACATATCTGATGCCATTACCAAAATGGAAAAACCAGACTGTATTTTTATTGGTGGTGGCTTAAGGGAAGCTCTATTAAAAAAATTATGGGACCAAATCGCAGATGGCACTCGGATTATTGCAAATGGAGTTACCCTTGAAACAGACAGATTGCTGACTTCTGCTCATGCACGCCTTGGCGGAACGCTAACGCGAATAGAAATCTCCCAGATTGAGGGGATTGGCAGAATGCATGCATGGAAAGCAAGCTATCCAATAACACAATGGGTTGTAGAAAAATAATGTCTGAACAGCTGATAATCGGATTTGGCTTTCGGCAAGCTGCCTGTCTTGCAAGTTTTGAATCTGCAATGCAAAAACTCTCAACCTTTCACCATATTGACGGAATTGCGGTACCAGAGGACAAAGTTGAGCACGCTGCTTTACGTGGCTTTGCTAATAAGGTAAATCTGCCTGTTTTTGGGGTAGATAAAAACGCACTTTCTCAGATACAAACACCTACCCAATCTGCAAAAATTTTGAGTATGAGAAACACTGGGAGTGTAGCCGAAGCCGCGGCGCTTGCTATTTTTAAAAGTACGGCTAGGTTAGTTGCTACACGCTGTATATCAGAGGACAGACTTGCCGTTTGTGCTATCGCAAAGGGAATAATATTATGACTGTGCATTTCATAGGAGCCGGACCTGGAGCACCAGATCTTCTTACTATCAGGGGACGTGATATTATCTCGCAATGCCCTGTTTGTCTATATGCAGGTTCACTTATCCCAGAAGAAATTTTATCCTACTGCCCAAGTAATGCACGGATTATAAATACCGCATTGCTTGATTTAGATGGTATTATTGAAGAATGTATAAATGCAACAAAGGCAGGTCAAAATGTTGCCCGCCTGCATTCAGGAGATTTGTCAGTCTGGTCTGCAATGGCAGAACAAATACGAAGATTAAAAGAGGCTAATATTAAGGTATCTGTGACGCCAGGTGTACCAAGTTTTGCTGCCGCTGCTGCTGCAGTTGGTGCAGAACTTACTTTGCCAGGTCTTGTTCAATCTGTTGTTCTAACTAGAACACCTGGCCGTGCTTCTGCTATGCCAGAAACTGAAAATCTTGAGAATTTTGCAAAAACGGGTGCTACTTTGGCAATTCACTTATCAATTCATAATCTGGAGTATGTGACTAAAACTCTGACCCCATATTATGGTAAGGATTGCCCTGTTGCTATTATCTATCGAGCTAGCTGGCCTGATCAACAGATAATTCTTGGACAATTATCAACCATTGAGACGCTATTATCAAAAGAAATTGAAAGAACTGCTATTATTATAGTGGGAAGGGCATTAGCTAATCAAAGCTTTGACGAAAGTAGCTTATATGCATCTAATTACAATCGTCGCTTTAGACCAACAACAGCCCAAGAAGGGAATTAGGGTATGATATTGCCACCTGGCTTGCTGATTTCTGCGCCAAATTCTGGCGCTGGCAAGACCACTGTTATGCTTGGTCTGTTGCGAGCAATGCGAGACCGCTCACTTAACGTGCAGCCATTCAAAAGCGGTCCTGATTATATTGACCCAGCCTTTCACCTAGCGGCTGCCAGCAGAACATCTTATAATATTGATAGCTGGGCTATGGATAAGCAATTATTAACCGAAATTGTCGGTACTGCAGATGGGGCTGATATAATATTAACAGAAGGCTCTATGGGTTTATTTGACGGGGTTGCCCAACCAGGCGCCTTTGGTCATGGCTCAAGTGCAGAGATATCTGAATATTTTGGCTGGCCGGTTGTGTTAGTGCTTGATATTGGCGGGCAAGCACAATCGGCTGCTGCAACTGCGCTTGGATTTGCGCACTTTAATAAACATCTTCCATTTGCTGGTGTGATTTTAAATCGGGTTGCAAGTCCGCGCCATGAGAGACTAACTCGCCTTGGTATGGAACAAGCAGGAATTGAAGTATTAGGTGTCCTTCCACGAAGAAAAGACTTAGCCATACCAGAGAGGCATCTTGGCTTAATTCAAGCTGTTGAACATCCAGACCTTGATAAAGCGATTGCTGATTATGCTTCTTTTCTTGCTGAAAATGTCAATATTGACCGCCTTATTCAACTTGCTCAATCTAATGCTCAAAAACACCCTCCCTCAACGCGTGCTCTGCCACCGCCGCCAGGTCAACATATTGCGCTTGCGCGTGACCAAGCATTTTCTTTTACCTATCCACATTTGCTATCCCATTGGCGCGCACAAGGTGCGCAGGTTTCGTATTTTTCGCCTCTTGCAAATGAGCTGCCAGACAATACAGCAGATATAATTTGGTTACCTGGGGGCTATCCAGAACTACATGCCGAACAATTATCTGCTGCAGATAAATGTTTTGCAGCCATAAAAACATTTGCCCAAAGCAAGCCAGTACATGGAGAATGTGGGGGCTATATGGCACTTGGCGAGGCACTCATAGATAGCGACGGCAAAACACATCAGATGCTTGGTTTGCTTGGGCTTATCACAAGCTATCAAAATCGAAAATTCCATCTTGGCTATAGGCAAGCCTCTGCCCTTTCCAATACTGGTTTATTTGATAAAGAGAGCACTTGGCGAGGGCATGAATTTCACTATAGCCAAATTCTAGCGCAACCAGATGATGCCTTATTTTCTGTTGTTGATGCTTCTGGTGATAAGGTACAAGAAACAGGTTCTGTGCGTGGTCAGGTTACAGGCACTTTTTTTCATATGATTGCAAAGGCAGATTAATGGCTGGTTTTGTTAGTTTTGTAAGCTCTGGTCCAGGAGACCCTGAATTATTGACAGTAAAGGCTGTTAATCGATTAAAGCAGGCAGATGCGATTTTATTTGATGATTTATCCTCTGGTCCAATATTGCAATATGCCCGTGCGGATGCTGATCTTGTTGCGGTTGGCAAACGCGCCAACCGCCCTTCACCAAAGCAACATGCCGTTAGCCAACTACTTGTAGAATATGCCCAAAATGGTGGTCATATTGTACGTCTTAAATCCGGAGATGGCGGACTTTTTGGCAGGTTGGAAGAAGAGTTAATCGCCCTAAAACAAGCTGGAATTAACTATGAAATTATCCCTGGAGTTTCATCTGCTTTTGCGGCAGCTGCAGCGGCTGGAATTCCTTTAACTAGAAGGCTTTGCGCACGACGCATTCAATTTATAACTGGGCGGGATATAACAGGCGATTTGCCAGATGACTTTAACCTTACTGCCCTGGCTGACCCTTCTGCACTTACCGTTGTGTTTATGGGAAAGAGTACTTTTGGAAAGATGCAAAAAATACTGCAAGAATATGGCCTGCCTGAAAGCACCCCTGCGCTGTTAGCAGAAGCAGTTGCAACACCAGAGCAAAAATTTACTCGCACAACCATGGGCGAACTTGCTCGGATGTTATCAAATGATATATCTCCTAACCCAGCTTTAATACTCTATGGTCCACTTGCAGATTTGGATGCTGATGATGATTGAGTTGTTTTTAGTTGGAATTGGCACAGGTAATCCAGCACATGTAACGATACAAGCTATTAATCAATTAAAAGCAGCTGATATTATTATGATACCACGTAAGGGTGAGCATAAAAGCGACTTGGTTGATTTACGTCATCAGATTTGTGATGAACTATTGGGAGAGGATGCCCCTCCTTTAATAGAATTTGATTTACCTGTTCGTGATGATAACAAAAGCTATCTTACGGCGGTAGATGAATGGCATGACGCAATTGCAGAAACCTGGCAAAATTGCATTCAAGCAGCAAGAAAAACCATTACAACTAATATTACCCATATTGCCATGTTGATATGGGGTGACCCAGCGTTATATGACAGCTCTTTGCGAATTGCCAGCCGTCTAACACCAGCGCCAATTATCACAATAATTCCAGGCATAACCTCCGTTCAAGCACTGACAGCAGCGCATAAAATAACCTTAAATGAGATTGGAAAGCCCTTTATTATTACTACTGGGCGCCAATTAACGAGTAACGGCTTCCCCAAGGAAGTTGATACCGCTATTATAATGCTGGACGGTAAATGCGCCTTCCAATCTCTGGAACAGGATCTATATCACATTTGGTGGGGTGCATATCTTGGTATGAAAAGTGAAGTGATTATTGATGGACAGCTTAGCAAGGTTGCCGATCGTATCATTCAAACCAGGCAACAAGAACGTGCAAAACATGGCTGGATTATGGATAGCTATATGTTGCGCCGAGAAAAGACCCGCAAAAAACTGGGAAAGAGAACAGTCTTACACAAGCATGAAAAATAAGTGAGCAATCATTAATGCGTGACAAGCATCTATTTATATTTGGCCTTGGCTATGTTGGCCAACATCTAGCTAATTCGCTTCATAAAGATGGCTGGCGAATAACTGGGACGACAAGAACCCCAGAAAAATTAATCCCAAAGGTACCAAGCGACTGGCACATTATTAAATTTGAAGATGGCGAAAAAATACCCGATTTATCATCTTATCTTGCACAAGCAAGTCATGTTATTACAACAATTTCTGCCCTTGCAGGTTATGACCCTGTTTTACGGATGCATGAGGCTGAGATGCGCGCTTTTTCTGGATGGGCTGGATATGTTTCTGCAACCTCTGTTTATCAAGATCAAGAGAACGGATTTATAGATGAGACGGTATCCCCTATTCCTGCAACCCCCCGTGGGCGCTCACGACTTGCAGCAGAACACGCTTGGAATGCAATATGTAATGCAGAAATTTTTCGTGTTGCAGGCATTTATGGTCCAAACCGTAATGCAATCTTAGCTCTGCAACAAGGCAATGCTCGCATCATTGAAAAAGAAGGTCAGATATCAAATCGCATTCATCAAACAGATATTTCTAAAATAATCATAGCTGCAATGGCAAAACCACGCCCATTACGTATTATAAATCTGTGTGACCAAAAGCCTGCCGCTCAAGGTGATGTGGTTCGATATGCCGCAAGTCTTCTTGGCATCAAGCCGCCAGAACCAATAGCCTTTGAGGATGCTGAATTAACTGCTATGGCACGTTCTTTTTATGTTTCAAAGCGCCGATTACGCTCTGTCATTATTGGCCCTGAACTTGGCGTTAGTCTATCCTTCCCAACCTATAAGCAGGGATTGGAATCTTTGCTTAAAAGACAAAAAAATAACTAAGATTAGTATATACAGCATATTAGTTACTGTAGCACAGTGCTCAATGGTAACTAATCGGGTTATCTACATAGGCTAATTTAGGTCTAAAATATGCTGTTCTATTCACTTGAACAAACTCATTTTTAATGTAAAATTAGTGTATATTAAACGAATATGTAGGTGGTATTTCTCAGAATGATAATTACAGAAAATGAACTTTTCGACACTATACACGCTTGGGGAAACGGCATTATTAATATATCGAATGCTTATGAAGAAAAAGGCATACAACAAGCAATAAGCGTGGCTAATAGCATGCTTGATGATATTTACGGCTTTGAATTTGGCCCCATTCTTTTTAAACCTACATTAAGTGGCGGTAGCCAGACATTCCGCCAGACAAAAGCAGGGGCATTATCTTATTTTGTTGGACATGATGCTAATTTCCCAAATGACGCTGGGTTTGCAATCAAGAATTGGTGTGAAGTCAAATACGAAACATCTGCAATAATTTTAGAAAATAATATTGCCATGTGGATGGGATGGAAATTTTTTACCAATAAAGACGGCGACCAGATAAAAGTGGATAAAAGCATTGGATTTAAAAAAACTTCTCATAATGCCTTAAAGATTATTTTGCATCACTCATCACTTCCCTATCAACCATAAGTCATTATTTTAATTTTAAAAAAATGCACCATTTGAATACAGGCTGGCAGCGTTTATTAATATTAATAGGTACCCAAAGCCTATCATCTTAAGGTCAAGCAAGTTTTTTAGTTCCCTTTTATTAGAACTAGATGATTAACTAATTTTTATATCTTAAAGCTCAATCAAAAATACCGCTTAAAACAACCCAAAAAATTAACTTTTCGAGCATTCAGGACATACGCCATGAAAC
>JABJAN010000101.1 GCA_018666135.1 Alphaproteobacteria bacterium
AAAATATCTTAAGAAAATAATACCATTGTGCGGCGTAAACTTCTAGCCACTTTAAGCAAAGAAAAATTTATCGAAAATTAAGCAGAAACGGCAGCAGCAACCTTTGGAAACTGAACATAACCACCAGCGCGCGGTGTATCCTCAGTATAGGTTCTGATTTCATAAGATGACTTATCTGCAAGTAACATCTTCATTAGGCTCACAGTCAAAGCATGACCTGGTTTAAATGCTTTTATTTTTCCAGAAACCAGCATTCCGCTGAGAAATAAATCACCTAAACAATCAAGAACTTTATGGTTAACACATTCATTTTCCATGCGAAGACCACCGTCATTTAAAATTTTACCATTATCAACAACGATGGCATTTTCCAATGAGCCACCTTGTGCAAGACCAGCGCGTTGCATATTGACAACATCGCGCATCATACAAAATGTTCTCGCAGGTGCAATCTGTTCAATATAGCTTGTTGATGTGAATGAATAGTCTACCTGTTGCTGACCAATTCCATCGTCTGGAAAGTCAATATGTAAAGAAATTTGTAAATCAGAAGCTGGCCCAATCTGCGCCCAAGAACCGTCTTCGCCATCAATGCTTACAGATTTAAGAATATGAAGATATTTAACACCGTGAGAATATTGCTTCTGACCTGCGTTTAAAAGTGCTTTAATGATGGGGTCTGCACTTCCATCCAGAATAGGCATCTCTGGCCCATCAACAAATATATTTGCATTATCAATGCCCATCGCAAATAAAGCAGACATGAAATGCTCAATTGTATTAATGCCAATCCCAGCCTGATTTTCAATACGAGTGCATAATTGAGCATTGACTGTATTATCAATAGTTGCTTGGATTTTGTTGTCCTGGACACTAATATCCTCACGCCAGAAACAAATACCTGTATTTACACCAGAAGGTTCTACCCGTGTGGTTATGAACTGTCCCGAATGAACACCAATTCCAGAAAGGCAGAAAGGTTGAATTATGGTTGTTTGCAAGTATTTCAAAATAAATCCTCATGGCGTTAAAATACCCAGACAATCTACATATCGTCTGGGTAGTTTACAAATCACATTTAGTTACAAATTGTTGCAGTGTAATTAATTTGCCTGCCGTCTTAGAAAAGCCGGGATGTCAAGCTCATCATCATCTTCTATTGCAGCCGTTTTCTTCAAGGCAAGATCTGCTTGACTACTGGAAATAGTTGGCAAATCGAGGATTCTTGAAGCTTGCGGGCTGTTTTCTGAAGATGAAGATAAATCTAGCTTATTATTACCTTCACTCTGCTCTGGGAGTTTTTGCTCTGGGAGTTTTTGTGATAGTGGCGATAGAGAAGGCATAATTCCATTCGGTGTTTCTATTGTTGAAGCACCAGCTGATTTCTGCTGTGCGGTATCTGTTGAATTAGGGACACCCCACATTTTCGAAATACGGTTTATCAATCCTGTCTTTTGTTGCACTGGTGCAAAGCTTGCATCAGGTGACATTGGCTCTGTTGCTCCTGGAATATAGGATTTAGCAGGTTCATTATGCGTTTCAGACGAAGCTGATACAGCTGATGACGCTGGCTCAGAGATGCTCGCATTAGAAGGCATTTCTATTTTTGGCTCCGTATTATTTTTTGAAATTGAGTCACTAGGCTTACCTCCATAATTCTGTGTACCTAATGAGAAGAAAGACGCAGGTGTGTCTTGCTTAACATTTTGCTCTGGTAATTTATTTAACAGATTAGAAGGCATGTTATTCTCATCAGAGATAGGTTCTTGGTTATGTAGGGCTGGTTTTTCGTCTTGATGATTGGATGCCGTGTTCTCTGCTTCTGACATAATAGAATTTCTATCCTCATTCTTTGTCGTTACAGATGCAGATGGCGGTGATAACTGATTTGCGAAACTGGTGACACTGCTAGTCTCAGCTGCCTGCTCTGTTGCAAGAGTAGCTGAGAACAGGCTTGGGATCGGTGATGGCTCACGCATAGTGTTTAAAGGCGTTGGCTCTGCTGTAGTAAACGGAAGAGAGCCAGTTTGCTCAGCTGCCTCAAAGCCAGTTGCAACAACAGAGACTCTAATGATGCCATCTAATTTTTCATCAAACGCAGACCCAAAAATAATTGTTGCATCATCATCTACTTCTTTGCGAATTCGATTTGCCGCCTCATCTACTTCAAACAGCGTCATGTCCATGCCGCCAGTGATGTTTATCAGCAATGCTTGGGCGCCTTGCATTGTTGTATCATCTAACAATGGATTATTGATAGCAGCTTCAGCTGCCTCAATTGCTCTGTTTTCTCCTGTTGCCTCGCCTGTTCCCATCATAGCTTTACCCATCTCAGTCATTACTGAGCGGATATCTGCAAAATCAAGATTGATAATGCCAGGTTTTATCATCAGGTCAGTAACACCGCATACGCCTTGATGAAGCACTGCATCTGCCATATTAAAAGCATCTGCAAAAGTCGTACGTTCATTGGCAAGCCTAAATAAATTTTGATTAGGAATAACAATTAAAGTATCCACATAAGCTTGCAGAGCACTTATGCCCTCATCTGCTTGTGCCATACGTCGCTGACCTTCAAATGAAAATGGCTTTGTTACAACGCCTACTGTAAGAATGCCTCTATCTTTGGCTGCCTTGGCAATTATAGGGGCTGCACCAGTTCCTGTGCCGCCGCCCATGCCAGCAGTAATAAAAACCATATTACAATCATTTAATTCTGCAAGAACTTCTTCCATACTTTCTTCTGCAGCAAGCTTGCCCATTTCTGGTTTTGAGCCAGCGCCAAGACCTTGGGTTATTTGTGATCCCAATTGAATTTTGCGTGGTGCAAGCGAGTGAGACAGAGACTGACCGTCTGTATTCATAACCAAAAATTCAACGCCTTCAAGGTTTGCGTTAATCATATTATTGACCGCATTACAGCCAGCACCACCAACGCCTACAACGGTGATTTTTGGACGTAATTCTTGTGTTGTCTGTGGGATTGTAAGATTAATTGTCATAATTCACTCCATTAGAAAAAATTGAATAATAAGTATTAGATGGGCACAAAATTAGGTTAAAAAATAAACAGTTAAAGAGTTTGGATAATCTGAAATTATAAAAATATGCATGGGACATACGTTTTTCTCCTTTTAAATATTCTTAATTAACCAATTGCTGAATTTGCCAAACTTACCAAAGGGTAGCTTTCTGATTTGGCGTTGAATTGGTTCATCAGGGTAGGATTGGATAAAGATAGCCATTCCAAGAGCTGCTGCTAGAGGGTCTGTATCTTCTCTCTCACCCAGCCCAGAAAAGCTGTTTGGCGCTCCCAATTGAGCATTTTTCTTCCAAAATGAGGATACGAATTCAGCGATGCCTGTAAGCTTTGCTGTACCGCCTGCAAGTATCACACGATTGCCAACGGCATGATGCATATTAGCATCTGTTAGCCTTGCCATTAGTTTTTCTAGAATTTCTTCTAACCGTGTTTTGATAATTGTATTGAGTAATTGCCGTTCAATCTGTTCAGAATTTGATAAAGTTAACATGTCTAAATCAGACAAGCCGCCTGATAAAATAAAGTTATCACCCTTAGATGGTATCCCAGGGGCAGTTCTCATCACATGTGTATTTGCTGTAAATACGGTTCCTTCAAAAACTTTCAGTCTTTCTGCTTCTTCAATGGATATAGAGAGAACTTTGGCAATGTCTCGGGTAAGTTGAATGCCGCCAAGAGCAAGAGTATCAGTATATACAACTTTCCCGTCCATAAATAAGGCAATGCCAGAAGTGCCCCCACCAATGTCTAATACCAAGGAGCCAAGGTCACGCTCCTCCTCGCTTAGGCAGGCAAGACCCGACATGCTGGCGCCATGATGAATATGCTGAGGGATGAGATGATTTTGCTGTATTACCTGCCTCATATTGGCAATAGAGCTGGAGCGAATTGTTAATAGAAGAGAGTCACTTGATAATTTCTGAGCAAACATGCCAAGGGGATTCCTGACCTGAGAGTGCTCATCTAAGATATACTGAAACGGCTCATGTTGGATGATTGTTCTTGTATCACTGATATGAATATCATTTTGTTTGGCAATAATTCTTCTTAAATCTCTTTTAGAAATTTTAGCATCAGATAAATCAATGTGAGACCGAATAATCTGAATGTTAGCTTGACCCGCATTACATACAAGATGAATGTCTTTTATAGTAACTCCAGCTTTGTTCTCTGCCATTTGAACAGTATTACCAACTGCTGTGCTAAAAGCTTCAAGGTCATTAATTTCGCCACCTTTTACTCCGGCACTTTCCTGAATAGCATCTCCTATAATAGTAAGAGTGCCTGATTTATTAGGCTCAACTATTATAGCAGCAAGCTTTGATGTACCTGCATCAAGGATGGCAAAGGCGGATGTTGGTTTTTGCTTATTTTTAACCATTATATGCATCTCTCATGTTTGCTGACCTTTGCTCCGAATTGGCAGGTTAGGCTCAACTAAAATTTGGTTTTGAAGTCTTAAATCTATTACTGCTAAATCGCGTTGGATGATTTTGTTTTTATGCTCAAGTCTGGCAAGCTTAGACCAAGCAACTCCTGGGTCATTTTCTGGTAGTTTGATTTTTATTCCATTTTTTAAATGCACATCCCAACGGCGGTTTGAGATATGATGAATAGCCCAAATTTCGGCATATAATTCAGGTTCTGTTTTTAATATTTCAATCAGATGATAGGCTCTACTAGCTGCTTTATTGCCTGAAACAACAGGCAAATGGCTAAATGCCTCTGGTGCAGCACCTGCAATAATAGTTCCGTTTTCATTTATTAATTTATGGCCCTGTTCTGTTTGAAGCAGCGCTATTGGGGTTCTCTCGATGAGTGTAATTCTAAGTGTATCTGGCAGTATGCGCTCTATATATGCTTTTTCAACCCACCCCAGCTGTTCAATGTAAGACTGTTTTTCTGCTATATTAATAGCAAATATAGGAGTCCCCGTTTGAAGGTCCAATGCATCTTTGAGTGCTTCCTTTGTGGTATGGTTTCGCCCATTAATTTCCACTATTTGCAATTGAAACCCAGCTTGTTTAATTTGCAGGGCAATTTCTGACTTGATAATATGCCAATTTATAAAAACCACACTAATGGTTGCAATTACAGCCATCATCAGAAAGCTAATTAAATACCCGCGAAGATTTATGCCAGTCGCGGTGTTTTGAGAATCTGTATCTATGCGTTTAATTAATCGCATTGTGCTACCTCCACTAACAGATTTATGAGGCTATGCATCTGGATATTACAAAAGGATGCTTGTTCAGGAACAAGAGATGTTTTTGTCATGCCTGGTTGCGTGTTTATTTCCAGCATATACAGAGATTCATTGGCTTCATCCCACCTGAAATCAGCTCGTGCAACGCCGCGACATCCAAGTAAATTAAACGCAGCTTCAGACCAATCCATTGCTATTTGAGTGCATTTTTCTGGAATATCGGCAGGAATTATATGGTGTGAGCCACCCGCTTTATATTTTGCTGTATAATTATAAAATTCTGTATTTGAGACAATTTCTGTTACACATAAAGCTTTTCCGTTTAAGACAGACACTGTTAATTCGCGCCCAGCAATATATTGCTCTGCTATAAGCTGGCACTTACTATCCCATAATCCCCTCGAACAAATTCTGCCATCCAAAACAATTTCCACACCTACACTCGAGCCGTCATTACGTGGCTTAATCACATATGAGCCATGATAATTTTTTGGGGTGACAATATCTGTTTCATCAAGTGACAAGCGTGGTGGAATTTGGATGCCAGCAGTTTCAAATAATTTGCCAGACAATACCTTATCCATAGCAATTGCAGATGCGGTAACACCGCTATGCGTATAAGGAATATCCAAGATATTTAGTAAACCTTGAACTGAGCCATCTTCACCGACCTGACCATGCAAGGCATTAAATACAACATCGATTTTATGGTGCTTGAGAGATTCTGAGAGATTTCTGTTTAATTCAATCTCCACTACCTCATAGCCATATTCTCTAGCTGCTATTGTGCAAAATGCAGCTGATGCTTTGCTTACTTCAGCTTCAGAGCTCCAACCACCATAAAGCATACCTATCTTTGGAAGCGTATTCATTCTAATGGCTCCTCTGATGGCTTAGTCCGTCCTATGCGTTTTATCTCCCATCTTAGCTCAATCCCGCTATTTTGTTTTACGCGTTCGCAGATTTGAAGACCAAGATTTTCAATGTCTGATGCCGTTGCAGCGCCATTATTTATTAAAAAATTACAGTGCTTTTCTGATATCTGTGCATCACCAAGTTTTAGTCCTCTGCATCCAGCGGCATCGATTAGTTGCCAAGCTTTATGATTTTTTGGATTAGCAAAAGTTGAGCCACCTGTGCGTTTGCCAATCGGTTGTGCATCTGCGCGGTGTGCTAAATTTTGTTTCATTTTTTGACGAATTATCTGCTTTTCGCCAGGCAAAGTTTTAAATTCTGCGTGGGTAAATATCCAATCATCAGGCGTTTGAGTATGACGATAATCCATCTTTAGATCATCAACGCTGACCTTGTGCTGATTGCCATTTCTATCAACAGCAAAAGCGTGTGTAATAATCTGCTTAAATTCACCACCATTTGCGCCAGCATTCATTTTCAACCCACCACCAATAGTGCCTGGAATGCCAATCAAGAATTCTAGTCCAGTTAAATCATTTTTTGCAGCGAACCGTGCAAGTTCTGCATCGCTTACTCCGGCTCCAGCTATAATTTTATTTGGATGTTCAATATGTATTTCTTGAAAAAAGCCAGTTAGTTTAATCATAATGCCTGCAACACCGCCATCACGTATAAGCGTGTTAGAGCCGGCGCCAATAATATTCACTGGTATGTCATGCGGGCAATTTTGTAATAATGAAATTAGGTCGTTTAGATCCGCAGGTTCAAACAGCCAGTCGCTTGCACCACCCACACCAAACCAAGTCAATTTATCCAAGGCTGCCATAGGGGTAAGTTTACCTCGAACATTTTGCCAGCTATTGGAAGTGGTGTGTTGAATTTTTTTCAGGGTCATTTAATGAGCTCCCTGATTTTGTAAAATAGTGAGTTGTTCTGGAAGCTCTGCTGCCCAATTTGTAATTGTTCCAGCACCAAGGCATATCACAAGGTCGCCTTTCTCAGCATGCTCATATATCATATCAGCTAGCCTATCTTTATTCTCCAATATCATTGCATTTCGATGACCAAACTCATTTAATCCGCGAACCAAATCCTCTTTTTCAAAGCCAGCAATCGGCGCTTCACCAGCGGCATATATATCAGCAACGATGATTATATCTGCATTGTTGAAACAGGCACAAAAATCTGAAAATAAATCTTGAACTCGGCTATATCTATGCGGCTGAACAACAGCAATAACTTTGCCTGTTTCGCAATATAATTTAGCTGCTGATAGAGCTGCTTTAATCTCAACGGGGTGATGACCATAATCATCAATAATAGTAATTTCGCCGACCGAACCTTTGTAATCAAATCGCCGTGCAACGCCATTAAATTTATCAAGCGCTTTTTTGATTATTTCAATGGGTATGCCCATTTCAAGACAAACGGAGATAGCAGCAAGACAATTTTGTATATTATGTTCACCTAGCATCGGAAAGTGAATGGTTGCTGTTTGCTGTTCTGCATTCGCAATTCGAGATGAAAGGTGTAAATCAAAAATCATTTTACGATTATTGACCCGCACATTATTAGCACTCACATCAGCATTGCTTGCTAATCCAAATGTGATTATGCGCCTGTCAAGAATAGTTGGAATTAGGCGTTGAACTGAAGGGTGGTCAATGCAAACAGAGGCAAATCCGTAAAACGGAATAGAGCCAACAAAATTGGTAAATGCACGCTCTAAATTCTCGTAGCTTCCATGATAATCTAGGTGCTCAGGATCAATATTAGTAACCACAGCGGCTGTAGGGTTAAGTTTGGAGAAGGAACCATCACTCTCATCAGCCTCTACTACCATCCAATCTCCAAGTCCCAATCTTGCATTACTTCCCCACCCTTGAATAATGCCGCCATTTACCACAGTTGGGTCATATCCAGCTGCTTCTAAAATAGTTGCAACGAGTGAGGTGGTTGTGGTCTTGCCATGGGTGCCAGCAATCGCAATAGACCAACGCAAGCGCATTAATTCTCCAAGCATTTCAGCGCGGTGAACAATAGGTAAAAACTGTCTTTTTGCCTCTCCCAATTCAATATTGTCAGATGTGATAGCTGTAGAGACAACAACAAAGGCAACATTTTCGATATTGGAGGGGTCTTGCGGCGTAGATATACCAATGCCCAATTTACGAAGGCGCTTAACATTATTGTTTTCTGAAATATCGCTTCCTTGAACGTGGTATCCAAGGGAAAATAAAATCTCAGCAATGCCGCTCATGCCAATGCCACCAATGCCGATGAAATGAATAGTTCCAATTGATAGGGGGAGGGAGGTCATTTAACTCTCCCATTGGATGGTTTATGGCAATCTGTAATCGCCTCTATTATATCATTTAATGCATTCTTATTAGCAAGTGAACGTGCTTTATCTGCCATAATCTTACATTCTTGTGGATTATTCATAAGCCTTAAAAGTGTATTGGAAAGGATTTCTGGGGTTGCTTCAGCCTCTGGCTGAGGTAGCAGAATAGCTGCATTTTCAGATGTAAGGCTGCGTGCGTTAGCTGTTTGATGGTCATCTAGTGCAAATGGAAATGGAATAAAAATAGAGGCTCTGCCAGCGGCGGCGATTTCAGATACAGATGCTGCCCCAGCCCTAGAAATGATAATGTCTGCTTTTGACATTTCATCTGCCATATGTGTAAAAAATGCGGCACAATTATGAGTTATGGATAAATCATTATAGTGCGCTTCTAGCTGTGCTTGTTGCTCGCTGCGCACTTGCTGTGTAACGTAGAGGTTTTTTCTAGTGGCTAATGGAAGTGTTGAAATAACGTTTGGGATAAGCCGTGCAAATATTTCAGCCCCAAGCGAACCACCAATAATTAATAAATGACACGGTTTTTCTTCGGTAAATTCGGTTTTTTTACGATAGTCAGGGATTTCAAAAAAGGCATTCCGAACAGGAAGCCCTGTAACTTTAATAGGCGTTTTGGCTGGTAAGGGGGTGCTATGTTGCCAGCTTAGCAACAAGGTTTTAACCTGATTAGCAAGAAATAAATTTGCCCTTCCAATGCGCGCATTTTGCTCATGTAGAAGGCTTGGTATTCGAAATAGATTTGCACTAATAATAGGCGGGGCTGATGGGTATCCCCCAAAGCCAATTACACACAAAGGACGCCATCGAATAATATGCGCAATAGATTGGCCTACTCCAAATAAAAGCTGCAACAATGCGCCTGCTCTTTTTAATGCGCTACCAGACACAGGTGATGCTGAGGCAATTTTTGTAATTTTTTGTTCTGGTGCCAGCTGCTGAAGAAGTATTTTTCCACGCTTGTCACTTAAAAATTCGCAATTATATCCTTTTTCTTGTAATCCAACACAGATAGCTAAAGCTGGAATAATATGTCCGCCAGTGCCGCCAGCTGCTAGGAAAATACGATTAGACGTCATCATGTGCTCCTATCATGTGGCTTGTATTACGGGTGAGTGCTAGAATAATCCCAACAGTTATTCCAGAGGCAACTAGCGAGGAACCACCATAACTAATGAGAGGTAGTGTCATCCCTTTAGCTGGAATAAGATTCACAGAAGACGCCATGTGGATAGATGCCTGAACGGCAAATTGCATTATAAGACCAGCGCCAGCGAGTAAATTAAATAGGCTTGGTCCGTTTGCAGAGCGCTCAAATCCACGCAATAAAAAGAATCCATATAGCCCGATCAGAAATAAACAGGCTAGAACACCATATTCTTCTGCAGCAACAGAGAAAATGAAATCCGCGTGGGCGTCTGGTAAATTTAACTTGACCTCTCCATCACCTGGACCAACGCCAAAGAAACCACCTTGAGAGAAACTCTCAATCGATTTGTTGGTTTGCATGGACCCGCCATGAAGAAAGCGGTCTATGCGGGTTTCAACATGAGGCAGAAATTTATACGCGGCAAATAACCCTAATGGAGCAATTGCTACCGCAAGCAGTACCAATAACATGGGCATGCCTGCTAAAAACATCTGAAAGCCCCATGTGATAGCAATCACAGTTGTCATGCCAATATCTGGCTGTAAGACTAATATGATTACTAAAATAGCAGCAAGACCAGTTGCCCAAATCCAGCCAGGGAAATTCTCGCCATCGCGCCAAAGTGTAAGCAACCAAGCGCAAATAACAGCAAAAAAAGGTTTAGCAAATTCAGATGGCTGTACTCTGAACGGCCCAATTGCTACCCATCTTGTTGCCCCATTAACCTCATTTCCAATAAGGTTAGTGATTATCATCATACCAATAGCAGCAAATAGACCAAGTAAGCTTATTATCCTAATTTGCCTTGGTGAAATCATAGAGAAAAATAATATCATACATACAGCAGGCAGTAGGAATATAAGTTGTCGCCATACAAAATGTTGCTCTGGCAGATTTAGCCTGACAGCTACTGGTGGGCTTGCTGCCATTACCAAAATTGTACCTAATACCATCAGCATTAAAATGATAGTTAATAACCATCTATCAACGGTCCACCACCAAATTCCAATAAGCGATCTGTCCGTTCTATCAAGCATCAGCTAACCTGTGTATTGAGTGAGTGTTGTTGACATAGATCTACCGCTAAATCGCAGAAATATTTTCCTCGTTCTTCAAAATTTTTAAATGAATCAAACGAGGCAGCAGCAGGGGATAATAAAACAAAACTATCACTATTATTCTCAATCACAGCTTTTTTTGCTGCAACAAACGCCTTTGTTGTCGCCTCTTCTAAAGTGTGTGTAACGGTGATAGGAATAAGACCAGATAATTCCTTTTCAAATAAATTTTTCGAATCTCCATATAAATAAGCGTGCTCAACATGGGCTAATTCTGAGATGCAATTTGGCAGAGAGTTCTCTTTTGCTAATCCACCAGCACACCAAAATATATGTTCAAAGGAGGCTAATGCTTTGGCAGCTGCGGCATCGTTTGTTGCTTTGGAGTCATTGATTATCCTAATCTGATGACCATCAATTTCAACACTGGCAACAAGTTCTAAGCGATGCGACAATCCCTTAAAACTTAATATAGCTTCATTTATGTCCGTTTCGGTTGCCCCAAATTCACGGCAGATAGTAGCTGCGACAGCTGCATTTTCAGCATTATGTGCCCCAGATAAAGCAAAATTTT
The DNA here is from genome assembly GCA_018666135.1 of Alphaproteobacteria bacterium. GTDB lineage: Bacteria > Pseudomonadota > Alphaproteobacteria > Puniceispirillales > Puniceispirillaceae > UBA5951. The sequence continues at coordinate 11,306 of JABJAN010000101.1, forward strand.
GATGCGTGGTTTTCGGCGTGTCAGATGCCATAATTAGATGCAAGCGTGCTGTATGCTTGGCTGGAAGTAATGGCTGAAGGTTAGGGGATTGCCCTAAAATAATCAGACCATCTGGCTTTACATTTTGGACGGCATTCGCTTTAGCTGCAGCGTATTTTTCCATCGAGCCATGACGATCTAAATGGTCAGGAGATAAATTTAAAATTGCTGCGATATCTGGATTTAACGACGGAGTGATTTCTAGTTGATAAGAGGATAATTCAACTATTCTAATGCCATTAATGCCTGGACTATCTAGTTCAGCCATTGATGTGCCAATATTCCCCCCAACAGATATGGTTTTGCCGCAATGCTGTAATATATGAGCTGTTAAAGCTGTAGTAGTAGATTTTCCATTTGTCCCTGTAATTACAACCCATTTGGATTCTGGCTGTAGGCGGATTACTAACTCAATGTCACTAATGATAGAAACATGGTGTTTTTGAGCAAGAATAGCAGCTGGGTGAGGAGCTGGAAGATAGGTTGGTATACCAGGGCTGAAAATAACCGCATCTAATTCATGCCACGGCCATTCTGTGTAAGGTTTAAATAGTGATATAGATGCCGCTGGAGCTAATTCATGATTATCATCATAGATAAAGCTGTTTATATGATTATCTGTTGCTAATTTGAGTGCGGCTAGGCCAGTTCTTCCAAGGCCCAAAATGCCTATTTTACGAAGGGAGGTGTTTTTTATTAATGCAGGGGCAAGGTTAACTGACATAATTCACCCCTTATCGCAGCTTCAATGTGGAAAGGCTTATCAAGGCAAGCACAACAGATATAATCCAAAATCTGATTACAATGGTTGATTCAGCCCATCCCTTCTTTTCGAAATGATGATGAAGAGGTGCCATCAGAAAAATGCGTTTACCAAATAATTTGAATGACGCTACTTGTAGAACAACCGAAATTGTCTCAACCACAAATAACCCACCTGCGATTGCAAGTACAAATTCATGACGTGTAGCTACTGCAATGGCACCAAGTGCGCCTCCTAATGCAAGGGAGCCTGTATCCCCCATAAACACTTTGGCAGGGGGCGCATTAAACCACAAAAAACCAAGACTTGCGCCAATCAGAGCGCCACATAACGTAGCAAGATCGCCAACCCCTGGAATATAACTTATCTGGAGATATGAAGCGAAATTAATGTTGCCTGAAAGATAGGCTATTAGGACAAAACAGGATGCAACGATCATTACAGGAACAATAGCCAACCCATCAAGACCATCTGTTAAATTTACCGCATTGGAGGCACCAACAATTACAAAACTTGTAAAGGCAATATAAACCAGCCCAAGTGGAAGGAGCTGCTCTTTGAAAAAAGGCACAGCAACACTATATCTTAGCTCTTGAGGAGATAGTTCGACAAATACCATACTTACAAATACGCAGATAATTATTTGCAAAAGCAGTTTTCTCTTACCACTTAAACCGCTGCTTGAGTTTCTACTCAATTTCATCCAGTCATCAACTAAGCCAATAGATCCAAAACTTATGATGACTGTTAAAACAGGCCATAGATACGGATTTTTAAGAGGAACCCATAGAATAGATGAAATCACTAGGCTTGATAGAATAAGCAGGCCACCCATTGTTGGAGTGCCTTTTTTAGCAAAATGGGTATCTGGTCCATCCACTCTTATGGGCTGCCCTTCAGCTTGACGCGATTTTAACCAACGAATGAATGGCGCACCAAAAATGAGCGAAATAAGAAGCGCTGTAAGCACAGCACCGCCAGTCCGAAATGTGATATAGGAAAATAAATTAAATACCTGATATTGGTCGCTCAGAGGGACAAGAAGGTCAGATAACATTTGCAATCTCCTTGTCTGAAAGTGATTTCAAAAACTGGACAAGTAAATGAGCGCCTGAGCCGTGAGAACCTTTGACCAGAATAATATCTGCATCATCCACAAGAGATGGAAGAATTAATTTAGCCTGATCTAAAGTATCAAACACATGAAGGGTGGAAATATGTTGCAAGGGGACTTTAAGTTGCTTCATCGCAGCACCAATTAACACAACACAAGATGGCTGTGCTTTTAAGATTTCTGGCACTAAATCAAAATGCATCTTATCACTAAACTCCCCTAATTCAAGCATATCAGAAAATACGAACATTTTATTTGGCTGAGGCCGATTTGCAGCGTCAGCTATGGCAGCCTTGAGAGAGGAGGGGGATGCATTATACGCATCGTCAATCAAAAGAATTGGATGAGAATTGATACTTAATTCTATTGCAACGCCCCTGCCTTCTAATTCTCCTTGTTGTTGTAGCGCGGTGCAAATCTGATTAATATCAAGACCAATAAAATAACCAGCAGCTATTACAGATAATGCATTAATTGCCCAATGTTCTGCGCGCATCCCAAGGGTAAAGCTGTAGGTGTTATCTTCAATTGCGAAGGAAATTATCTGACTACCGGCTAATTTTCCAGTATCATTTACTGTTCGGGAAAGAAGCTGGACGGTGCTTTTTTGATGTCTTCCAAAGCTAATAATATGTTTAATATTTGCCTTTTGTGCAGCTTTTTTTAATAGAGGGTAACATGCATCATCTCTTGGAATGATTAAGCACCCATCAGGGCTTAATCCTGCACATATTTTTGCTTTTTCTTTAGCAACAGCCTCAATGGATTTTAAATAACCAATATGTGATTCTGCAATTTTTGTAATGATCGCAATATCAGGTCTAACCATCTGACTAAGTGGTGCAATTTCACCTTTATGGTTCATTCCCATTTCTGTTACTAAATATGATAATTCACGCGGTATTGATAATAATGTTAAAGGAACGCCTAAATGATTGTTTAAATTACCTATATTTGCGTGTATTTTATCAAATTGACTTAAACACCCTGCGAGCATTTCTTTGGTTCCTGTTTTTCCAACAGAGCCGGTTATGGCTATTTTAACTGCGTCAGTTTCACACGCAAAAGCATGTGCTAATCGCTGCAGGGCATCTTGTGTTGAAGGCACTATTAATTGCGGAACCAGCGCAATGCTGACTGGCTGCTCTACAACAGCAGCAGCAGGTGGCTTAAGGCGAGTTACAAACTCATGCCCATCTTTATTTGCTCCTTTAAGGGCAAAAAATAATTCGTTTGAGTCAATATATAAGCTATTTATTTTAGCACCTTTGAAAAAAGTGCTAGGCACGTGATCAAGATGCCAATAACCGCCGCAAATGGCAGCTAAGTCCCAAGGAGATAGGAATGCCATCATTTGCTTATCTCCTCAATCAAGGTGGATTGAGCAAGACGCTTTACTGTATTTCTTGCAACTACAGCATCACTAAACGGCAATGTTTCTGAGCCAATTAATTGCAAGCTTTCATGCCCTTTCCCAGCGATTAGCAGGCAATCTGCTTCTTGCAAGTGTTGAATTGCAAATGCAATGGCTTCGTCCCTATTGCCTATTTCAATGGCATTTGGGCATTCAGCCATAATTTCTGCTCTGATGATCTGTGGAGACTCATTTCGTGGGTTGTCGTCTGTGATAATTATATTATCTGCGAATTCATGCGCTATTTTGCCCATAAGGGGGCGTTTTCCCTCATCTCGCTCACCGCCGCACCCAAAAACAACATGCAGTTTTTTGCCAGTTTGTTTTCTCAATGATACAAGTACCTGCTTTAGGGCTTCTGGGGAGTGCGCATAATCTATTACAATCAACGCTCCATTTGGATGCCCGTGAATAGGTTGCATTCTGCCATCAATGCTGGTCAAAAAAGACATGGAACGAAGTGCAATTTCTATTGGCAAACCAGATAGAAAAGAAGTAATTGCAGCACAAAGAGCATTTTTTGCCTGAAAAAAACCTGTTAATCCAAGTGGACAAATATATTTTTTCTCTTGGTAAATAACTGTTAGTTCAAGCCCAAAATCAGTTGCAAGAATAGAAGTAATATAAAAATCTGCGGCTTCATCCTCTCCAAAAGTTTTAATAGAAACAGGGCGGTTTTTTAAGGACTCAATTAGTTTTTTACCAAAAACATCATCATAATTTACAACTGCATATCCGCCATCAGCTAGATAGTTTGAAAATAATTTTTCCTTAGCTGCAAAATAAGAATTCATATCTGTATGATAATCAAGATGGTCTCTGCTTAAATTAGTAAAAACAGCAACTTGAACAGAAAGCCCTTGGATTCTTTGCTGATCTAAGCCATGGCTGGAGGCTTCTAATGCGAGATAGGAAATGTTATGTTTGCTAAAGTCATTAAGAACAGAGAAAAATTGCTCAGACGAAGGGGTTGTTAGCCCTGAAGTGGTAATCGTATGCGGAGTAGATGAGCGGGCACCCAATGTTCCAAGAGATGCCGCATTCCATGTATTGCGTTCCCAGATTTGACGCAAGAATTCTACAGTTGAGCTTTTACCATTGGTTCCAGTAACAGCTGCTATAAAGCCTGGTTTTGATGGCCAGAATTTAGCACATGCCTTTGCAAAAACAGCTCTGACATTTTGTGTTATTATTAAAGCCACATGATCAGGAAGGTCAATATCTTTGCTATCTGTTAAAATAGCAATAGCACCATTTTTTATCGCATCTGGAATAAATTTTTTACCATCGATTGAATTGCCATCAATAGCAGCAAAAAGAGAGCCATTTTGAGCTGTTCTTGAATCGCTTGTTAAATGTGTAATGACCAAACTACTCTCACCTCTTTCAAGAGATGACGTTTCTGAAAAATCGATTAAATTAGAAAGATGCATATACCGCCTCCTTGCCATCCAGCATTATTGGTGGCAGCAGATTTTGGCTATTTTCAGGCTTTGTTATGTCAATAGGGTGCACACCAAGAATTGGTGCTATTTGTGTTACTACATCTCTAATCGCTGGGGCGACAACCCACCCAGCTGTGGCGTAATTATAAGAATGCTTTTGACCAACTGGCTCATCAACCATCATCAAAATCAGATAGGCAGGGTCGTTTGCTGGAAAGGTAGCTACAAAAGAAACGCGGTTAGCTTTCCTGTTAAATCCTTTATTAAGGATTTTTTCTGCTGTTCCTGTCTTGCCGCCAATAAGATAACCAGGTGCATCAGCAAAATTACCTGTTCCAATTTTGTCGCTGACAACAAGGCGCATCATTGAACGCACAGCCTTTGCAGTCTGTGTTGAGAATATGCGTGTTTTTTCAATTGGCTGATTTGGACTACGTTTTAAAATAGTTGGCGCTATATAATAGCCATCACCACCTGCTGCTGCAATTGCAGAAGCTGCTTGTATCATGCTTACTGATATACCATATCCGTAAGATACCGTCATTGCTGTGATATTAGACCAGTTTTCTGGTACTATTGGCACTCCATTTTCAACAATTTCAAGTGGGGAAGGGGATAAAAGACCAAGTTGCTCCATATAGTCTTTTTGTGTTTTAGGGCCTATTTTCTGACTGATATGAGCTGAGCCTATGTTGGAAGATCGCACTAGTATTTCGGCTAGCCCAATAGAACCTTTCACCGGATGATAATCATTGATTAGTTGACCAGCAACAGGGATTGGTTGCGAGACATCAATACTGTCTTGCATATTAAGCGCCCCAGTTTCCAATGCAATTGCGGTGTTTAACACCTTGAAAATGGAGCCCATTTCATACACGCCTTTAGTCACCTGATTAAACCTGGCGGTATCTGTGGACATCATTAAATGATTTGGGTCAAAGTCAGGAAGAGAGGTGGCTGATATCACTTCTCCTGTTTTAATATCCAAAATCACACCTGCACCACCTAATGCTTCAAATTTCGTAATTTGCATCTTTAAGGCATTGCGTAAAATAGTTTGCAGACCAGTATCAATAGATAAAGTTACATTCCTTCCAGAGGCTAATTTCTCATCTTGGCTTTTCTCGATGCCAGCTATACCTTTGTTATCCCTATCAACGGCGCCGATGATATGAGCAGCTTCTGCTCCTTGAGGATAAATGCGAATAGTGGAAGGTCTTACATAAATACCTGGTAATCCAAGCTGTAAAATAGCAGCGTGTCTTTTGGGCGTAAGTTTTCTATTAAGCTCAACAAATCTGCCTTTTTTTGTGAGAAGGGATTTTAAAGAATCCTTATCTAGATTTGGCACAAGAGGAGCTAACGCTTCTGCAACTTCTTCTGGATTAAAGATATGTTTTGGGTCTGCATATAAAATATTTATAGGAACAGTGCTCGCTAGAATGCGTCCCTTACGGTCTAAAATTGTGCCTCTATCTTTTTGTGTATCATCCGCATAGGAATAATCAGATGTTTCTGTTTTGCTAAGGGCAAGACTTATGGATTGTCCACCAATAGCGGCAAAAACTAAAAACATAAAGAAGCCAGAAAATATCAATCTATAGCCAGCAATTTTTCTGGATTTTGCTGGTTCTGGTGGTGCAGGCCATAAAAAGCGCAGACAAAAATGAACATATTTAATATACCACATTTTCAACTCCAGCTTCAGTATTTAGGGCAGGAGAGCTAGCGGCTCGTCTCATTGGTATAGCGGTAATAGGTAAGATGCGCTCTGGCGTAATAGCATTATTTTGCAAAAGCGAGTTAGATAATCTAAGTAATCTTTCAGGACGGGTAAGATAAGCCCATTCAGCTTGCAGAACATAATTATGTTCTGTTTGTGACTTGATTTCACTTTCTAGGCGCATAAGCGTGCGATATTGCTCATCCACGCTTAATTTAGCGAAATACAGCCAAGAGCCAAGCAATGCGACAATCAAACAGGAGAATAAAACAAAACGCATTAGTCTCTCCCCATCATCATTTTAAGGGCATCTTGATTGCTGTGAGCAGCAGCAGAGGTTCGCACCCCAACCCGCAATTTAGCAGAGCGAGAGCGTGGATTTTCTGCAACTTCACTTTCTTCTGGCAAGATGGGTTTGCGAGGCAGTAGCTTAAAACTAGGTTGTATTTGTGCTTGCATTGGCTGATGGCGAGATGGCTGTGCATTAAAGCCCGCCCGCTGGCTAAAAAACCGTTTAACAATTCTATCTTCCAAGGAATGAAAGCTTACAACAGCAAGTATACCCCCTTCGCCTAACAGTCTTTCTGATGCGAGTAGCGCTTCACATAATTCATTAATCTCATTATTCACATAAATGCGTAATGCCTGAAAAGTGCGGGTGGCTGGGTCTGATTGACCTTTCTTAGCACGAGGCAACACAGAGCGAATAATTTGCGCAAGTTGTGATGTTCTCACAAAGGGGGTTTCTTCTCGTTTGGCGTTAATCGCTCTGGCAATCCTGCGGGACGCTCTCTCGTCGCCATAGGCATATATGATATCTGCTAATTCTTTTTCTGACATTGAATTGACTACATCCGCAGCAGTCTCCCCTTCTTTTGACATTCTCATATCCAAGGGGCCGTCAGATTTGAATGAAAATCCGCGTTCTGCTTGATCAAGCTGGGTAGAGCATACGCCCAAATCAAATACAATAGCATTAGGAGAGCTAAATCTTGTATTAGCCGAAAGCGCCTCAATAGTTGAAAAAGAGCCCTCAAGAATTTTAAATTTGTTACCAAATTCCTGCATTTGAATATTGGCTCGCAAAACAGCATCAGGGTCTTTGTCGATGCCAGCAACAAAACAATCTGCTTCATTTAATATCGCGCGGCTATATCCACCATTACCAAATGTAGCATCAATAATATGATCTCCATCACTTGGCGATAAGGCGTCGATAATCTGGGGCAACATTACCGGCTGGTGCAGTCTGCCCATTTCCATCATACATCTCCTCGATTTGTAGAGCGTGTAAGGGTAAGTTTTGGCATTTTACCATTTTTTGCATTATTGCGAGCATCTTGCTCAAGAGGACGCCATTGTTCAGGATCCCAAATCTGAAAAGATCTGCCAATGCCTACAAATAGGGCGCTATCTGAAAGTCCTGCATAATCAATAAAATCATCTGAAAGCATCACTCTGCCCTCGTTATCTAATTTCATTTCTTGTGCACTGGAAAGCATGGTTTGCAGAGTCAGAGTATCTTCGGACAGTACATCCATCTCATCAATGGCATCTACAATCTGGCTTATACGCTCAGTACCGCAGCCCTCAAGGCATGATTGAGTTAATGATTTATATAAATAAAGCGGCGTGCCATTGCGCTCAAAAACAGCGCGATATCGTGCAGGTACAGAAAGGCGACCCTTCCTGTCTAACTTATTTTCGAAAGTGGATAGAAACAGATCCACCTCATGCCTCCTCAAAGTTATTTGTACACCAGGTAAATACCAAGATCAAACATCTCAAAGCGCATGTAAACTTTGCCCAACTGGTCATTATAA
>JABJAN010000102.1 GCA_018666135.1 Alphaproteobacteria bacterium
GAAATTTTACTTACATCAATGGATGGTGACGGAACAAAACAAGGATATGATCTGCCCATGCTAAGGGCTATTTGCGATATGGTTAGTGTGCCTGTAATTGCCTCTGGTGGGGCAGGAGCCACAAGTCATTTTGTAGATGCTGTAAAAATCGGGCACGCTTCTGCTGTTTTAGCAGCTTCTGTTTTTCATTTTGGAGAAATTTCAATAAATGAAGTAAAACAAGCAATGCATGATGCAGATATAATCATTCGGGACTCTCTTTATTAAGGGAGATAAATACGAAAATCAGAGGGGCTATAAATGACCTTATTAGTATTAGAAAATCTAATCAAAACAATAGAATCACGAAAAACAGCATCCCCAGATAGCAGCTATACAGCGTCTTTGTTGGCTAATTCACCTGAAAAAGCGATTAAAAAGCTAACAGAAGAAGTCACTGAGTTGGTGATAGATATTATGAAAAATGATAGTCAGGCAGCTACCAAGGAAGCGGCAGACGTTTTATATCATTATCTTGTTGTACTTGCTGCTGCAGATATAAAATTCTCTGAAGTGCTTGCTGAATTAGCCAATCGTGAAGGTATCTCAGGACATGCAGAAAAACAAAACAGGTCACGTATTTCTTAAAAAATTTGATAGGCGGTATAAATGACACATCCATCATATGATACAGAAAATATTTTTGCTAAAATTCTCCGGAAGGAAATCCCATGCAAGAAATTAAGTGAATGCCCTCACACACTGACTTTTTATGATATAAATCCGCAAGCCCCTATTCACATATTAGTAATTCCCAAAGGGTCTTATCTTGATATGGATGATTTTTCAAAGTCGGCGTCAATAGAAGAACAAGCTGCTTTTGTGGCAGCTATCGGAACAGCAGCTGAGCTGTCAGGTGCCCATAAAAAGGGTTACAGGCTGATTTCAAATATAGGTGGTTTTGGTCATCAAGAAGTACCTCATTTACATGTGCATATTCTTGGCGGAGAACCTATTGGTCCGATGAGAATGAGATAAAACTCCAAAAAAAGTGAATTTTAAGCCTTTTAGATTTCAGTGTAAAATTAAGGTTAAGCAGGTTTAATCATTTCTTCGTACTTACGCTTTAATGTGGGAACATATTAAAATATTGGTGAAACGGAGACCCAATGAATGCAACTATACAAACTGTCTCATTTAATGGGCTTTTTGCTAATGATGTTGTAGTACAGGTGCATATTTCGACTGGGCTACCTTCTGTTACCATCGTAGGATTAGCTTCTAAATCAGTGGCTGAATCAAAAGAGCGCGTTCGGGCAGCTTTGTCAAATATAGGATTATCTTTTCCAGCCAAGCGTATATCGGTAAATTTATCTCCAGCGGGTATGTTGAAAGAAGGCGCACATTATGATTTGCCGATTGCACTTGCTATTATGGTTGCGATGGGTGCCTTGCCTCAGGATTATTTTGATGATGTTATTATATTAGGTGAATTATCACTTGATGGTTCTATATTATCTGTACCAGGTGTTTTGCTTGCCGCTATTGCCGCATCTGACAAAGACTTATCTTTGATATGTCCTGAGTCAAACGGGTCAGAAGCTGTTTGGGCAGGTGATTTGAAGGTGATAGCACCACCCAATTTACTTGCTTTATGTAATCATCTGCGTGGGCTTCAACCCATAGCTTATCCTGTAGCCAAGCTATCTAAACCAGAATCACAAAAAATTGATATGTCTGATATAAAAGGCCAAGAAACGGCAAAGCGGGCTTTGGAAATAGCTGCCGTTGGGGCACATAATGTTCTTATGATTGGTCCTCCAGGGGCAGGCAAATCCATGCTTGCTGCGAGAATGAAAAATATATTACCTGAACTCTCTGCCAAAGAAGCACTGACAATTACTATGATACATTCCATAAATGGCACACTGCCAGATCAAGGTTTAGTGAGTAATAGACCCTTTAGAGATCCTCATCATTCAGCATCTATGGCTGCATTGGTTGGCGGGGGTCATAAGTCAAAGCCAGGTGAGGTATCATTAGCTCATAATGGTGTATTGTTTTTAGACGAGCTTCCTGAGTTTCAACGAAATGTACTTGATAGTTTGCGGCAGCCTCTGGAAACAGGAGAAATCGTAATTTCGCGTGCTAATCAGACAATAAGATACCCTGCTTCATTTCAACTTATCGCTGCCATGAATCCGTGTCGTTGTGGGTATTTATCTGACCCATTACGGGCGTGTTCCAGAGCACCTGTTTGCGCCGTTCAATATCAAAATAGAATATCTGGTCCATTATTAGATAGATTTGATATGATCATTTTCCTGGGCACATTATCAGCAAGTGAATTATTATCATCTGAACGCTCAGAAACCAGTGAGAAAATTCGAAATAGAGTTAAAAATGCGCGTGAAGATGCTTATATTGATCCATCTGAAAACCAAATTTTAAATGCGAAATTACCAGCAGATTTTAATTTTCAATTAACACCGTCAGCCGCAGAATTATTACGAGACTCTATTGATAAATTTTCACTTACTGCTCGTGGGTTTCATAAAATATTGAGAGTAGCAACATCTATAAAAAACTTAGAAAAAAAAGCAGAAATCCACCCTCACCATTTAGCAGAGGCACTTAGTTACCGAATTCAATCATTTGTTTCATAAAAATAGATATAAAATAGATAAAAATAGCGACTTATTGTGCTTTAATAATAACTGCCTTTTCTTCTATTACCTGCCATGTTATTTCGGCAATATTAATATTAGAAAAGCGCTCTATTTCTCGTATTCCTGTTGGTGATGTAACATTTATTTCTGTTAGATAATCGCCAATTACATCAATACCCACAAATAATAGTCCGCGCTCTTTAAGAGTTGGTCCTATTTTATCACAAATATACTGATCGCGTTCAGTTAGCTGACTTGGTTTTGCCTGACCACCCACATGCATATTTGATCGTGCTTCATTTTCTGATGGAACGCGATTAATTGCACCTACAGCTTTTCCATCTACTAGCATAATACGTTTATCGCCTTGTCGAACTGCTGGCAGGTAAGCTTGTATCATTAAGGGCTCTCTGCTTGCTTTGGCAAACATCTCTAGTAATGAATTAAGATTTTGGTCATTTTCTTGTAGCCGAAAGACTCCAGAGCCGCCATTACCATATAGCGGTTTAATAATGATATCCTTATATTTTTCTCTGAACGCTACAATTCTGTTCTTATCATTGCTGATTAATGTTGGAGGCATTAAATCTATAAAATGCGTTACCAAAAGTTTCTCAGGAGCGTTTCTTACTTGTGCTGGGTCATTAATCACTTGAGTTGTTTTTGGTAAATGTTCTAACAGGTGGGTTGCCGTGATATATGCCATATCAAAAGGAGGATCCTGACGCATTAAGATAACGTCAAAATTGGATAAGGGCATAAATGTTGTTGTTCCAATAGTTACATGATCACCAACCTTATCACGTAGAGTAACAGGGTGTAGATTAGCACTCACCACACCCTCATCCCAGCTCAGATCTTCTGGTTTGTAAACATAAACTGAATGGCCTCTGTTTTGTGCTTCTAAAGCAAGGCGAAAGCTTGTATCCCCATTAATGTCAATTGCATCAATAGGGTCCATCTGTATGGCTACCCGAAGTGCTACCATGATTTAATCGCGAGGATCATCTTGCAGAATGACGTAATTTTCCACTCTTGATACATAGGATAGATTACGTGCATGTTCTGTTACCCTATCTATCTCTGCTTGATCCTTTGCAATTCCAGTCAGATAAACGACACCACTCACAACTTCAATGGAATAATTAAGAGAATTTATGTTTAAATCAGTAATCAGTAATCTGCGAAGATTTGCACCAGCTGATGAATCTGTAGCTCTTTGTTTCAAAGATACTTTTTCAGCAATTTCAACGTCATTAATAACAGAGCGAACCCCGCGAACTTCCCAAGCTAACTTGCTTGCCTGAACTTTTAGTTCTTCATTTTCAATTCTTCCAACTAGCAGCACATTTCCATCATTTACTTCAATCGAAATACCTTCAACTAAATCAATATCAGTTTGAACAAATTTATCCCGTATTTTAAGAGAAATAGAGGTATCATTAATGGTGGTTGCAAATCCTTTTTCACTGCTGGAAGCGCCAATAGCAACAACACCAGCGCCTAAAATCGCGCCAGCACACCCAGTCAGTTGAAGTGTGGCTATAATAAGCAGGACGGAGGAGAAAATTCTATTAGGCATGCTTTTTTCCCTTTGATGTGAGGTAATCATTACTAAATCCATAATTTCTTATATCAGAATGCAGTTTCGGTTTCCATGACATCTTTTTGAATATCGAAGTAAAACCAGCCGTTCCATAGAATGATGTCACTTTCTACAGAAAATAGATTATTATTAACGTTACTATTTTCAATAAATTTTTCAGAAAAATAATGAATTGAGCGCTTTAAGCGTTTTTGCTGAGTAGCCGAAGGTAAGATTGTTTCCATCTCAGCATAAAATTTTTTTAAAGGTCTGAAACTTCTATATTTTACTTCGATAAATTTCAGCCGCATTTTTTTCTGCATGACTATATTAATTTCACCAAAGGGTGTTTTAGTTCTGTATTTCATAAGTCGCCACCCCATTACCCTATATAGCCAGATTGTAATAATTTCTGCCCGTCTTCCCTTGCGTTCGGATAGTTGTCGCGCTGTTACCATGTTGCCATATTTATTAGGTTAGGATTTATTATTCAGGATGGTGAGCGCATTCTGATAGACTTGTTTTTTGCGCATTCCAGATAAAATTGAAACCTCATTAACAGCATCACGCAAGCTTAAACGTTGTAATGCCTCTTTTAACAAGGCATCAATTTGGCTGGCGTTGTTTTCTGATGCGGGTTCATTTGCACCTCCGACCACCAAAACAATCTCTCCTTTTGGAGGACCCATTTCTTTATAATATGTTAAAAGGCTTTCAAGCGAATCCTTGCGTACTTCTTCATGAAGTTTAGTTAATTCTCTTGCGACAACAGCTTGCCTATTACCATACACAGATAATAATATGCTTAAATGGGCGCTAAGTTTGGATGCTGTGCTGAACCAAATTTGTGTTAACTCTGAGGTTGCTGTTTGCAAAATTGATTTTCTACCTGCAGTCACAGTAGCTGGTATAAATCCATTAAATGTAAATTTATCGGTTGGTAATCCAGACACGGTCAACGCCATTATAGGGGCTGTTGGTCCAGGTGTTGCAGAAACCTTGATGTGTTTTTCATGGCAGGCTTCAACTAGTTTAAAGCCAGGGTCAGAAATTAAGGGCGTTCCAGCATCGCTTACTAGTACAACAAGCTTATCTTTTTCAAGCTCAGAGATAAGGAAGGGTCTCACCGAAGCGCCATTATGGTCATGATAAGCAATAAACTTACCAACAACTTCCACGCCTAATAATCGCAATAATTTTTTAGTAGTTCTTGTATCTTCACATGCAATAATATTAGCATTACGAAGATAATTTATCGCGCGTACAGAAATATCCTCTATATTACCGATGGGCGTTGCTACAATAACTAACATTAATTTTTTCCCAAAAGGATGGTTTTAAGTATATAATTTATCTTATGGTTTACTTCTAATTGGATTATTAAGCTGTCTGAGTGATGTTAAAGCTTATACTACTTTAAAGTAAATTAAATATTAGGGTATGAGATTTGCTAAAAATATCGGAATAAATTTATAATGTTTATGGATAAAATTGAAAAACAAACAACTATGTCTAACAGGTCTTATTCACAAACTGTTTATTATCCAAGCCCATTTTTTTATCATATTGTGCTTTTATTATCTTTATTTATTCTTGTTGGATGTGAGATGCAAGGCTCCGCTCCGACTGTTCAAACAGTTTATATTGAAGAGATAGTAAATAAGGACGATTCTGAAATTGATGATGTCATTAAGCAAATTTTAGAAAATTCGGAAGCGCTAAATGAAATTACCCCTGATGAAAATAGAGGTAAAAAACCAGCAGTTGAATCTGCTAAATCAAATAGTGCATCTGAAGGTACAATCCAAAATATAGATGAGATAAAATCAGAAGAGACAATAGTAGCACTGGCACCTCCGTCTATCGAACTGCAGATAGAGGAATCTCAATCAGCAACAAACAGGAGTGAGATAGACACCTCAACAGAGGGCGTCTCTCAGTCGAAAACTCTTGAAGAAAATACAAGGCAACAAAGTAAATTAGAAAATGCTGCATTGCAGGCGGCATTTAAGATGCTTGCTGAAAGGGCAATGCCTGTTCAAATTATGCCTAAAAATCAAAATTCTTATACGCAAAAGCAAGACACAAAAGAACAGGATAAATCGAAATTCAGAATTGGCTTAATGGTTCCACTTTCTGGTCCTTTTTCTTATCTTGGAAATACAATTGCTGGCGGTTCTGAACTTGCATTCTTTAAGATGAAAAACCCAAATGTAGAATTATTATATTTTGATACAGCGGGGGGACAAAAAATTATAGATGCTGCAAATGATGCAATAGCTAGTGATGTTGATGTTGTTATTGGTCCAGTTTTTTCAGATTCTGTAATAGCTATAAAACCTATTTTTAAACAATTTAATATTCCTGTTTTATCTTTTTCAAACAATATAGATGTTGCTGAATCGGGGTTTTGGGTTTTGGGATACCTTCCAGAGCATCAAATCTCGCAATTGATTGATTTTGCCATTGCCAGAAAAAAACAGAATTTTGGAATAATTAGCTCTTCTTCACAGCTTGGCACTAAAATAACCAATGCAGCGATTCAACAATTGGGTGAATATGGTCTCTTACCTAGTTCGGTGTTATATTTAGATGATGTATCTATGATGGAGCAGCAGCAATTTCTCTCTAAAATTAAAAAATTTACTCAATATGAAGATACAACAAAAGACCCATTAACACTCCCTCCCCCTGCCTTTGATACGATAATAATAGCAGGCAATACAGATTTCATTTTGCAGGTAGCACCAATACTCTCTTATTATGATTTAGGACCAGATAGGGCGTTATTTATTGGCATAGATAAATGGAATCGCCCTAAAGTACTGAATGAGCCCTCTTTACAAAAAACAGTGTTAACGCTTCCGATAAGACCTGCCGAATCAAAATTTAATAAGATATGGCAGGCAGAATTTAGGATGGATGCAAATGATCTTGCTAAGATGGCTTTTGATGCAACAGCTTTAGTAATTACAACTTCAGCTCTAGAGTCTCCTGTTCCATTATCTACGCAGCTTGAAAATCAAGCAGGATTTATTGGATTTAGCGGACAATTTAAAATGTCAAAAGCAGGATTAACAGAGCGTGTATTTGAAATTTTAGAAATATCAGATAATATGCTTGTTAAACCATCAATTCAGTAATCTGGATATTATTGAATTTAAATGAACACGACCTTTGTGGGTAACACGAAGATGATTTTGGTTAACTGCCAATAATCCGTCCTCCTTGAATTGTTGCAACCAGGTTACATTTATAAATTCTGTGTTACCGACAAGCCATTCAGGCAGGTTAATTCCAGAGGAAAGCCTTAATCCCATTAAGATAATCTCTCTTGCAAAATCTGCTTGATCATCTTCTATTTGAGTATCAATACCATGTTGATTTGCCTTCACAGCAGATATCCAACCGTCTGGACTTCGTCTTGTCTGGCTATGCCAACGATGATTATTGGGTAGAGTAAATCTTCCATGTGCGCCAGGACCAATGCCAAGCCAGTCATGTGATTGCCAATAAATTAAGTTATGTATACATTGCGCATCAGGGAGCGCATAATTTGATATCTCATATAATTTTAGCCCTTCTTCAGACAGCATCTCAGTAGTGGTTTGATAGAGATCTGCCATAATAGAATCATCACATGTAAGGGTTTCTCCTTTATTGTGACGGGTATAAAATTGGGTACCAGGTTCAATTGTAAGTTGATAGGCAGAAATATGAGATAACCCTATTTTTATAATTTGATTGAGCTCAGCTTGCCAATTATTGATTGTTTGCTCAGGCATTCCATATATAAAATCGGCGGATACTTGTCCAAACAGACCCATAGCAGCCTCAATTGCGTTATAGATATCGTGATTACTATGCGCTCTGCCCAAAAAATGAAGTGTTTTAGGGTTTAAGGATTGGGCGCCTATTGATATTCTATTAATTCCTGCGGTTTTGAAAGAGGTTAGTTGTTTGGTTTCAGTAGAGGAGGGATTTGCTTCTGCTGTAATTTCTAGGTTAGGCGCAAGGGTAAATAGCTTTCCGATATTATCTAAAATATCGCTAATTATTGAAACGGGCATTAAGCTTGGTGTTCCACCGCCAAAAAAAACTGAATGTAACATGGCTGGCGCTGCTGCTTTTGTTTCATAAATATCAGCCATATAGCGCAATTCAGATAAAAAGGCTTCTCTCCATTCAGCGACATCCACATCTTTTTGAACATGTGAATTAAAATCACAATAAGGACATTTTGAGGCACAAAACGGCCAATGAATATAAAGACCTAGGCGATTTGAGTGAGAGTTTATCTCTGAAAGCATTTATTTAATAATTTCTCAAATGCTAATGAGCGATGGCTCATAGCGTGTTTTTCGACAGGATCCATCTCTCCAAAACTTTGTGTATAACCATTTGGAACAAACATAGGATCATATCCAAAACCTTTATCTCCTCTTGCGGGCCAAATTAAATTTCCAGCTAACACACCCTCAAAAGTCTCACATACACCGTCAGGCCAGCATAGACTAAGGGCGCAGTGAAAATGAGCCGTTTTATCATATTGTCCGCTCATAAGAAGCGCATCTGCTACTCGTTTCATTGCCCTCTCAAAATCTTTTTCCTCTCCTGCCCATCTTGCAGAATAAATTCCAGGTGCTCCGCCAAGGGCTGATACAGATAATCCACTATCATCTGCAAGCGCTGGGAGACCAGAAGAAAGTGCTGCGGCCTTAGCCTTAAGCTCTGCATTTTCAATGAAACTTTTGCCTGTTTCTTCAGGCTCTGGTAATCCTGCATCGCCTGCCGAAATAACAGAAACGCCGAGTGGCTCAAGTAACTCAGCTATTTCTGTTACCTTACCTGAATTGTGGCTTGCGATAACAATTTTTGAATCAGTAAATTGTCGCGCCATAGCCTTACGGTCTTTCTTGTCGTGTTGCGTCTAATTGTTTGTTGAATAACTCAGCACATCCTTGTTGTGCGAGTAACCACATTTCATCAAATTTCGATTTATCAAAAGGCACATCTTCAGCTGTTGCCTGAAATTCTACTACTTGATTGTTGCTTGTGATAACAAAGTTTGCATCTGCTTGTGCGGTGCTATCTTCTGCATAATCTAGGTCCAAAACAGCTTGATTATTATGAATACCGCAAGAAATAGCTGCAACTTGATCTGTTAAAGGAGATGTTTCAATTTTTCCTTGAAGCAATAATTTTTCAATTGCTATGGCTAAAGCAACCCACCCACCAGTGATAGCTGCTGTCCTTGTGCCACCATCTGCTTGTAATACATCACAATCAATTACAATTTGTCTCTCACCTAATTTAGAAAGATTGGTAACAGCCCTCAGAGACCTGCCAATTAGCCTTTGAATTTCCATAGTGCGACCAGATTGTTTTCCTTTATTTGCTTCTCTATCCATTCTGCTATGGGTAGATCGTGGAAGCATTCCATATTCTGCTGTAACCCAGCCACGACCCTGCCCTCGCAGAAACGCAGGCACTCTCTCATCAATGCTAGCAGTGCATAATACATGAGTATCTCCAAACTCAACCAGGCAAGATCCTTCGGCATGTTTGGCAAAATGAGGTGTTAATTTGATTTGACGTAATTCGTTAAAATTGCGCCCAGATGGTCTAGCAGGATGCTTAATAGATTCGTTCATGTTATCTCTTATTTAAATTTTGTCGGATTTTTTAAGATAAGACTGATATGCTTGTCAGGCAAGCTAAAGTAAATATATTTAAATAAGGTCTGTTTTAAACATATGGATTATATATAGGATATGATTGTTGAATAAATCAAATCATCTCACATTTCTGAATAATCGTTCTCATGCTATCTTTAACCAAATTGTAACAAGCTATTTGGAAACAGGATCCCCAGTAGGGTCGGCTAAAATCTCCCAGAGCAGAGGGGGTGATTATTCTTCTGCAACTATTCGCTCTATAATGGCAGAGCTTGAGAATGCAGGATTATTATATCAACCACATATTTCTGCTGGTCGTATTCCAACACATGCTGGACTGAGGCTTTTTGTAGATGGTCTGATGGAAATGAGAGGCGAGTTAACTAAAGAGGAACAGTTATCTATTGATGATGCCGCAGAAGCAAAAGGTTTGAGCGTATCTCAGGTGCTTGATAATGCAACACACGCTCTTTCTGGATTATCAAAATGTGTCTCATTGGTAGTTTCCCCAACAGAGGAGTTAACAGTAAATCATATTGAGTTTATTGAGGTGGGAGAGCAAAAATTATTGGTTATTCTTGTTTTTTCAAATGGTCACGTTGAAAACAGACTCATTTCAAAACCAGATTTAGTGCTCTCATCTTCGCTTCAAGAAGCCACAAATTATATGAATCATTATTATCGCGGAAAATCTATAACAGAAATAAACACACATTTATTACAGGATTTGGCACAACATTCGAGCAAGATAGATTCGTTAAGTTCACAACTTGTAGCAAATGGCATTGCAGCATGGTCTGATGGCAAAGGCGGCAGAGACGCATCATTGATTTTACATGGTCAGTCAAACTTGTTAGCAGATGTTAAAACAAAGTCTGATATTGACCAACTTCGCAACCTTTTTGATGTCATAGAACTCAGAAAGCAAATGCAAGAACTCGTTGAAGAAGTAAGCTCAGCTCAACGGTTGCAAATTTATATTGGGTCTGAACATCCTCTTTTCGAACAAACAGGGTGTTCAATGGTTTTATCACCCTATCGAGATATAAAACATAATATCATAGGTGCTATAGGCGTTATTGGGCCAAGGCATATGAATTATGCTAAGATTATTCCAATGGTAGATTATACATCTGAAGCAATTTCACGATTTCTTGAATAAACACAGGTTATTTCTATCGATTTAACAAATTAATTTAATAAAAAATAACCCCTGCCCCTTGGCAATGGTGTATATAATTCCCAAATATCATTCACTTCTCATTTATAAAATTGTAGGATAGATATGCCAGACAAAAAAACAACATCACAAGAAGCTGGTCTAGATCAGTCAGCAGAAGAGCAAGGCTCATCGATAGAGAATAATGAAAATCCAGCTCAAGATAAATCTGACGACGTGGATAAAATGTCTGTTGAGATACCAGATGAAGCCGCAATTAAAGCGCATGGGGGAGAGGCGTTAGACATAAGTGAAAAAGAAGCAGAATTGAAAGACCAATTATTGCGCGCACTTGCAGATGTTGAAAATATACGTCGCCGTAGTGAACGAGATGTAGCTCAAGCTAATAAATATGGCCACTTATCTTTTGCACGAGACCTACTGTCTTGCTTTGATAATTTATCACAGGCAATTGCTTTGTCGCCAGAAGATAAGAGTGATTTGGATGAGAATCTCAAAAATATATTGGTTGGGGTTGAGATGATTTCTAATGAAATTGATTCTGTCTTGCAACGCCACAAAATTACTAAAATTGACCCAGTTGGTGAGAAATTTGACTATAATCACCATCAGGCGATGTTTGAAGTACAAAACGATGAAATTGAACCAGGCACAGTTGTGCAGGTAGCGCAGCCTGGGTATTTGTTACATGACCGTCTCCTTCGTCCAGCAATGGTTGGTGTATCAAAAAAAGTCAGTCAAACAGAGTCAGATGATACAAGCTCGATTGATAAACAGGCATAGATAAACAGGCATAAAAGTAATTTTTTTAGACTGTCCTTCATTATTGGTCTTGCATGCAGAAAAACAGCACTTATATGTGAAATAGATGTGGAATTTGGGATGCATTCATAATCCCTTGAAACACAAATAGATATTTTAAAAGGAATAAGAAAATGGGTCGCGTAATAGGAATCGATTTAGGAACAACAAATTCATGTGTTGCCGTGATGGATGGTAAAGCACCAAAAGTGATTGAAAATGCCGAAGGTAGCAGAACCACGCCATCGATGGTCGCTTTTTTAGATGATGAAGAGCGAGTGGTTGGTCAAGCAGCAAAGCGTCAAGCAGTTACTAATCCGGAGAAAACAATCTTTGCTGTTAAACGTCTTATTGGGCGTCGTTCTGATGATAAAGCAACAAATAATTTCGCAGAACTAGTGCCGTTTAAGATTAAGCCAGCTAAAAATGGCGATGCTTGGATTGATATTGATACTAAAGAATTTTCTCCATCTGAAATTTCCAGCTTTATTCTTCGTAAATTAAAAGAGGATGCAGAGAGTTATCTTGGTGAGACGGTTGACCAGGCAGTTATTACGGTTCCTGCTTATTTTAACGATGCGCAAAGACAAGCAACCAAGGATGCAGGAAAAATTGCTGGCCTTGAAGTACTGCGTATTATTAATGAGCCAACAGCAGCAGCCCTTGCTTATGGACTTGACCAACAAGAAACAGGAGTAGTTGCCGTGTTTGATTTGGGTGGAGGCACGTTTGATGTGTCAATACTTGAGATTGGTGATGGCGTATTTGAAGTTAAATCAACCAACGGTGATACATTCCTTGGCGGTGAGGATTTTGACCAGGCGATTATAGATTTTCTAGCAGAAGAATTTAAAAAAGAGACAGGCATTAATCTACGTGATGATAGAATGGCACTTCAGCGCCTTAAAGAGGCTGCAGAAAAAGCCAAAATCGAATTATCAAGTGCGGTTCAAACAGATGTCAATTTGCCGTTTATTACAGCAGACCAGTCAGGTCCAAAGCATTTAAATGTTAAAATGACTCGGGCTAAATTGGAAGGACTTGTCTCTAAATTGGTAGAAAGAAGTCTTGAGCCTTGTCGGAAAGCTCTCAAGGATGCTGGGATTAATGCTTCTGAAATAGATGAGGTTATTTTGGTAGGTGGCATGACTAGAATGCCTAAAATTGTTGAAACAGTTGAAAAATTCTTTGGTAAGGAGCCGCATCGAGGCGTGAATCCAGATGAAGTTGTCGCCTGTGGCGCTGCTATTCAAGCTGGTGTATTAACTGGTGAAGTTAAGGATGTACTTCTTTTAGATGTCACCCCATTATCTTTGGGAATTGAGACATTGGGCGGCGTATTTACGCGTCTAATTGACCGAAACACAACTATTCCTACTAAGAAAAGCCAAGTATTTTCGACAGCAGATGATAATCAATCAGCAGTAACTATTTCTGTTTGCCAAGGTGAGCGGGAAATGGCTAGTGATAATAAACCGCTTGGACAATTTAACTTAGAAGGCATTCCAGCGGCACCAAGGGGTCTTCCGCAGATTGAAGTTACATTCGATATTGATGCTAATGGCATTGTTAAGGTTAGTGCAAAAGATAAGGCGACAGGCAAAGAGCAAGCTATTTCGATTAAGGCCTCAGGTGGATTAGAAGAAGACGAAATAGAAAAAATGGTTCAAGATGCAGAAATTTATGCTGAAGATGATAAAAAACGCAGGGAAACAGTTGAGACCCGAAATCAAGCTGAAGCATTAACGCATACAGCTGAAAAAACACTAGCTGATTTGGGTGACAAGGCAGACCCTGCTCTTCGCTCTGAAGTTGAGGCGGCTGTTGCGGATGTGAACTCTGCATTAGAAGGCGAAGATGATGCGCTTATTAAAGAAAAAACAGAGACATTATCCGCAGTTATGATGAAATTAGGCGAAGCTGCGTATCAGTCTGAAGAAGCAAATGCAGGTGAAACAGCTGAAAATAACTCAGATAAAAACGCTGATGAAGTTGTAGATGCAGAATTTGAAGAAATTGATGAAGACGACATAAAGAAAGCTAATTAAACACTATTAGCTACAAGGCCATGGGCATATTATCTTATTCTAAGGTGGTATGCCCATGGCTGTTTTATTTATCAAGCGCTGAATCAAGTGTTGAATAATGTGCAGTAACTCTAAATAAAATTGGTTAATAAATATGGCAAAGCGGGATTTTTACGAAGTATTAGGCATCAGTCGAGATGCAGATGATAAAGCCATTAAAACTGCCTATCGCAAGTTAGCGATGCAGAACCATCCTGATAGAAACCCAGATGATGATGTTGCAGCAGAACGGTTTCGAGAAGCATCTGAATCATATGAAGTTTTAAAAGATCCCCAAAAAAGGGCTGCATATGACAGGTTAGGTCATGCTGCTTTTGACCAGTCGGCAGGTGGCTTTGGCGGTGGCGGCTTTGGTGGTGGTGGTTTTGGCGGCGGCGGCGGCTTTTCTGATATATTTGATCAAATGTTTAGCGAGTTTTCTGGTGGTTCAAGTGAAGGTAGACATGGCAGAAAAGGAGCAGATCTTAGATATGATTTATCTGTTTCTCTTGAGGAGGCGTTTTCTGGATGTAATAAGGATATTCAGATTACTGTTTCTGCAACCTGTGATGATTGCACTGGAACAGGCGCTGCTAAGGGTAGTAAACCTGTTACCTGTAGCCAATGTGGGGGTCATGGAAAGGTACGTGCCCAACAAGGTTTTTTTACCATAGAGCGCACATGTGGAGCCTGCCAAGGCGCTGGTGAGACCATATCAAATCCGTGCAAATCATGCCGTGGACAGGGTAGAATCCAGAAAGTGGAAACATTGTCTGTAACAGTGCCAGCTGGGGTTGATACAGGTACCCGAATACGACTTTCAGGAAAAGGTGAGGCTGGACTAAGAGGAGCAGCAGCAGGCGATTTATATATTTTCTTATCAGTAGATGAACATCCCATTTTTGAACGTGATGCCGACACATTATACGTTAAAGTTCCAGTACCAATGGTTACAGCAGCCCTTGGCGGATCAATTGAGGTGCCCACATTAAGCGGACAATTAACAAAATTAAAAATAGGAGCTGGCACTCAATCAGGTCGTAAATTTAGAATGCGCGGTAAAGGCATGCCTGGGCTGAGGGGTACTAAAACTGGAGATCAAATTGTTGAAATTCATGTTGAGACACCAACAGAACTTACTCAGGAGCAAATACAATTATTAAAGAAATTTGACGAAAAGGGTAACGTCTCTCCAGAAACAGAAGGCTTTATGAAAAGAGTAAAGCGAATTTTCGGAAATAATTAGCCCCCTCTAGCCAGTGATGTGTTTCCCTGCTAGGAATAAAAAAAACACAAGATAGGTAAAAAATGTCTGCTCCTATTAAAATAGCCTTACCAGGTTTTGGCGGTCGCATGGGACAAATGATTTTTGGGCTTGTCCAAAATGAAAGTCAGTTTGTTATAACAGCGGCAACTGAAGCGGATGGATCTGCTCTAATTGGTGAGGATATTTCAGCTGGCACCGTCAATCAAAATACAGGTGTTATAATATCTGCATCTGCTGATATATTAGGGGTTGATACGGATGTGATTATAGATTTCACACGTCCAGAAGCCACTATTGAACATGTTAAGGTTGCACTTGAAACCAACACAGCAATGGTCATAGGCACAACAGGTCTCAATCAATCTCAGGAAAAGCAAATAGCAGAAGCAGCAATGCATATTCCTATTATTTATTGTGCAAATACATCTATTGGCGTCACATTGCTATCTCAACAGGTTAGGCAAATCGCATCTATGTTAGATGATAGTTGGGATATTGAGATTTTAGAAACGCATCATAACCAAAAAATAGATGCGCCTTCAGGCACAGCTCTAGCTCTTGGAAGGGCAGCAGCAGAAGGCAGATCTGTTTCGTTGGAAGATGCCCGTGATAGCGGAAGAGATGGCATTACAGGAGCAAGAAAAAAAGGCAATATTGGTTTTTCTGTGCTTCGGGGAGGCGATGTCGCAGGAGAGCATTCGGTAATATTTTTTGGCAAAGATGAGCGCATTGAACTTACTCACAAAGCAAATAACCGAATTATTTTTGCACGTGGAGCTCTAAAGGCAGCGCAGTTTATTGTGGGTAGAATGGATCAAGCCAATCTAAGGGGGTATTTCACCATGGATGATGTATTAGGCTAGGTTGCACCGCGCATTCTCTCAAAACTATCATTTAACGCAATAGCTAGAGAAAACTTCTCCCTTGGAGGCAGAAACTTGCCTATTTCTAGCTGTTTGGAATGGTAGGTTAGTAGCAGCTTATCTGATTGCCCATTGGCTTTGATGCACTTCGCTGCAATCCAGGCAGAGCTTATATCAAACCTATGGGTTTTTCCTCGCCAACTTACTTTTTCAATAGATGTTTTGTCAGCAGTTATAAAAATTTGCTCATAATTTCTACCAGAATTATAATTTACTCGGAAAATCAGCCACACCAAGCCAACCTCTATGCCAAGAAACCCAATTACTGGCCATGCACCAAGCGTATAAAATAATAAAGAAAGAATAAAAATTAACCCTATGAAGCCGGTCATTAAATAAAGATATCCACGGCGCCCAAGTGATCGATAAGGCCATAGAGTTATAGTGATGACCTCTTGTTCCATATCTTGTTTTGTATGGTGCCAGAATGATTTCTTGGAAGGGTCGACCATATGTTTTACTTTCATATAATAGGCTATATATATTTAATATAAATCTAGGATTATAATAAATGGCTTCAACTAGTAAATCAAAATCACGTAAAATACTTTTAGCTAATATAGAACATATATTTCAAATATTATCTAAGGCAAACCCGAATCCCAAAACAGAACTTGATTTTAGTAATCCCTACACACTACTCGTAGCTGTGGTTTTATCTGCACAAGCAACAGATGTTGGTGTTAATAAAGCAACAAAAGCCCTGTTTCAGCGTGCCTCTACGCCAGAATCGATGGTAGAATTAGGGATAGCCGAGATTAAGAATCATATTAAAACAATTGGATTATATAACACCAAGGCAGAAAATGTCCTTAAGCTTTCACAGATATTAATTGAAACTCATGACAGTGAAGTACCATCAGATAGAAAATCATTGGAGGCGTTGCCTGGGGTTGGTCGAAAGACAGCTAATGTTGTTTTGAATGAAGCCTTTGGTGTTCCAACGATTGCTGTTGATACACATATATTTAGGGTTGGAAACCGTACTGGACTTGCGCCTGGAAAAACGCCAGATGAGGTTGAAAAAGAGCTTGTACGAAGGGTGCCTGACCATTGGAAAAAAGGAGCACATCATTGGTTAATATTGCACGGACGTTATATCTGTAAGGCACGAAAACCTGAATGTGGTTCTTGTCCGATTTTTGATTTATGTTTATTTTCAGAAAAGAATTTATAAGTAAATAGGATGCAAGACTAATAAATACTTAAATAATCTAAGGCGTTTGTGCGTGTGCTAATGCATATTCACATAGTGATTTTTCGATTGTTTGATTCAACATTTTTGCCCGAAAATC
>JABJAN010000103.1 GCA_018666135.1 Alphaproteobacteria bacterium
AATTTAAATGATATTTTATTTTTGTTTATGTTTTGTTCTTTATTTTACGCAAAAAAAGCCCATTTCTGGTCTATTTTAAAGGCAATTTAGATACTAAAAAGCTAGGAAAAAATCGAAATAAAAATAAACAATATAAAAATAAACAATGTAAAAATATGTAGGCAAAAAAGTAATTATTTTAGTGTTCAGAGAGCCTATAAGCCGGGTTCTGTTTGAAGTGAACTTCAATGATAGCTATTCATCTGAACCATATTGTTGCCAATAGGTTTAAGCGATCTACCCGGACAATCTGGCAGGATCACCAGTGCGTCAAGACGCTTTTTGTCCCTATATGATCTTGCTTCGGATGGGGTTTACCCTGACCAGTTTTGTTACCAAACCTGCGGTGCGCTCTTACCGCACCATTTCACCCTTACCTTATATAAAATAAGGCGGTTTAATTTCTGCGGCACTTTCCCTAAGGTCGCCCTCGCTGGAAGTTATCCAGCATCCTGATCCTGTGAAGCCCGGACTTTCCTCTCACCTTCCATTTAAATTGTTAAGCAAGCAGCTATCCAGCTCTCTGAACAGCTTTGTTCTGACAAGTTTCACCAGTAAAATCAAGGTTGTTTATTAAAATTTATCAGGGCAGGATTTGCAACTTATATCTTTTTAGAATGGCTATAAGTTTATATATCTTCGCCAAGTGTTTCTCTGCGTAATTCTAACTCAAGCCAATTTTGTTCTTTGTCAGTCATTGTTTGTCGCAACGCCTCAGCTTCCCTAGCATATTGTTGATAGGCTTCTGGCTGTTCATTAAAAAATGTCATGTCTGATAATTTACTATCTATGAGCGATATTTTTTTTTCAATCGCCTCAATCTCTTCTGGCAGCGTTTTTAAAAGGAATTTTTCCTTAAATGTGAGTCTTTCTTTGGTATTAGCTTTCGGCTTAGAAGATGTTTTTTTGTCTTTCTTTGCTTTTTTTTGAATGAGAGGTTTGCGCTTTTCTAAATAATCAGAATAGCCACCAGCATGACTAATAATTTTGCCCTCATCTTCAAATGCCAATACAGATGTTACAGTTCTGTCGATGAAATCTCTATCATGGCTGACGATTAAAATCGTACCATCATAATCAGCAACAACCTCTTGCAGCAAATCAATTGTTTCTAAATCAAGATCATTTGTAGGCTCGTCCAGAACCAAAAAATTATGTGGTTGCGCAAAAATCTTAGCTAGTAATAATCTGTTTTGCTCTCCGCCTGAAAGGCTATTGACACGTTGAGTCATTTTGAAATCGTCAAATAGAAAATCGCGAAGATAACTAGTAACATGCTTTATTTTTCCAGCAACTTCGACAGTTTCCCCTCCATCAGGGCATAAAATTTTCCAAGGTGTTGCTTCTTGTAATAGCTGTTCTCTTTTTTGGTCGAAATAAGCAGGCAAAAGACCGATGCCCGTTTTTATAAATCCAGCATCAGGCTTGCGTTCGCCTAGCAAGGTGCGAACCAAAGTTGATTTACCAGCTCCATTTGGTCCTACAATGCCAATTCTATCTCTTCGTTTAATCACAAAATTAAAATGATTAACTAAAATAAGAGAGGAAGCCTCATCTGTGTGTGCTGCTTTATCTAATGGAATGGAAATCCCAAGATTGCGTGCTTCAATGACTATCTGACCACCTGCTTCTGCTTTGCCACTGGAAATTTTAAATTCATGCTCTTTTTTACCAAAGTCACTTTTCCTGACTTCTCTGAGTGCGTCTAGCTCTCTTAATCTACCCTGATTTCTTTTGCGCCTGGCACTAATGCCTTGTCTTGACCATCTAGTTTCTTCTGCAATTTTCTTATCAAGTTTTGAGAGTCTCACCGCTTCATCTGATAAAACCGCCTCAGACCATTCTTCAAATTCTGAAAAAGCGCCATCTCGCCTTCTCAGGGTTGAATTATTTATCCAGATAATACTATTACCAAGTGAACGTAAGAACGCTCTATCATGGCTAATGATAACTAATGCTCCTTGATGCGTAGAAAGGCGAGCTTCTAGCCATTCAATTGTTGGCAGGTCAAGGTGATTGGTAGGTTCATCCAGCAATAATATACTGGGTTTATTAACCAATGCTTTTGCCAAAGCTAGCCTGCGTGCCTCTCCTCCAGATAGGTCTGCTGTAAGGCGATTTGGGTCTAAATCCATTTTCATTAACATGGCTTCTGCAACATGGCGTTCTGAGGGGTTTTTCAG
Source organism: Alphaproteobacteria bacterium (assembly GCA_018666135.1). GTDB lineage: Bacteria > Pseudomonadota > Alphaproteobacteria > Puniceispirillales > Puniceispirillaceae > UBA5951. Next base: position 2,223 of record JABJAN010000103.1, read on the forward strand.
AGTCTCACACACATAGCTAGTCAGAGTTTGTACACCCTTTATAATTGGATTTTGTGGCAGATAAGCAACTTCAACCCCAGGGGCAACCCACAGGCTACCTTCATCTGGTTCTACAGTTCCTGTGATCAATTTCATAAGTGTTGATTTGCCAGCTCCGTTTCTGCCAACTAGCGCAAGCCTCTCTCCTGCATGAAGAGACAAATCAACAGATCGTAGCAACCATCTGTCTCCAAGATTTACACCAGCGTTGTTTAATGAAATTAAGGGCGTTGACATAGTTACCAGAACTTTACTTTATTACACATTACTTAGACTTCATTGCGAGGGGGGCGGTTTAGCATAGATTGGTAGGCAGTATTAATCAGTCTTAATCTATCAGTTGCCGCCTGAACAAACTCATCAGGTAATCCTTGAGAAACTAATTTATCAGGATGATTTTCTTGAACTAGTTTGCGCCAGGCTGCTTTGATCTCATCATCACTCGCATCAGCGGAAATGCCAAGAATAGTATGAGCAGCTCCTTTACCGCTTCCATAAATTTCTGTCATCCTATTAAAATCAATTTCATTAAACCCAAAAATAACGGCAACAGAACTTAAATAATCCCACTCTGCCGATTTTATCTCTCCATCTGCTTTTGCGATGTAAAACAGTAATTCAATAAGCTGTTCAAGGATAGGCGCTTTGTTTCCGAATAATTCAACACATTGTTTGGCATAGGATTGGAACCCATCAGGGGTTTGGCGTGCAAGATCCCAGAATTGTCCAACACGCTTTAAATCTTCAGCTGGGATATGAACTTTTTGACGAAAGGCAGATATCTCAGAACGGGAAATTATTCCGTCTGCTTTTGCCATTTTTGCAGATAACGCAATAATAGCAACGGTAAAGGCTATCTTTCTTGCTTCGAGGGGATCACTAGGTCCTTTGAGTTTTTTCTCCGCATAATGACCAGCTGCTGCTCCTAAAAGAGCGCCTATCGGTCCGCCAATAGCAAATCCAGTGGCCCCGCCGATTATTATTCCCCAGATATTCATGGGCTATGTTTTGACTGTTTTTAAGCTTAATTGCAAGTTGCATAAGCGATGTAAAGTTGTATGCTGTGCTGAACATCTTTACAAGTGAGCTTTATGAGAGCAGATGATTAAACACATATTTGATTTTACAGGGTTAAAATGTCCCTTGCCTGTGCTAAAGGCAAGAAGAGCATTGAAACCATTAGAAGTTGGAACAATTGTGCTCATTACAGCAGATGATCCTGCTGCTATGTTAGATTTTCAGCATTTTTGTGAGACAGCAGGACATGAGCTGATAGAGCAGTCTGAAGAAGATAGTGTATTCAGCTTTAAAATTTGTAAAAACACTCCTTAAAATTTTTGCTTAAAATTGGCTTAAAATAGTGAGAAAATAGTGAGAAAATATTAAGCCAAAATATATGCTTCATTATTGAATGATGATAACGCTAATCATACAAAGAATATAAAGCTAATTGCTGGGATTTTATAAAAATACGGGCGTTTTCACTATCCATTTTCCAGTTAAACACACCGATTTTTGTGCAATAATTAAAAAAGCCAGGGGCAGGCAGTCCTGGGGTTCGTTTTGAAAAAACCATAGATGCACGAAGTGGCTTATTATCCTTCATATCCTGCCATGTGATCTCCTCTAACCAGTTTACAATACGGTTTATTTTCTGAGCTCCAGAAAGACCAAGATGTGATGCCAAATCCGAATATGAAATAGGTTTTCTAGCTAGAATCAATGTTTCAATGATTACTTCCGCTTTATTCTTTTCTTCTATTGTTAATTCCATATCACTTGTTTCAATATCTTTTATTCTATTTTTTTAGGATCGCTAAAAGGTTTGTTTTAGTATCGAAAATTCAAAATATCCTACTACTACATCTTACTTTCATTTGATAGGTACTTGCCTGATGGCTACGAAACACGCTACCACATCAGTATGATGATATTTCGCTCTTTTTTATTTCTGATATTATTTTATGGTTTAACCATCTTGCTTGTCATTATATCTATTCCTGTTTTATTAATGCCAGCAAGCTATACCTCGAAATTAGGCTCTTTATGGGGAAAGATTCTTCATTTTAGCTTATCTGTTATCCCAATTAGATTTTCCATCTCTGGGGATAGTCAAAAATCAAAGCAGGTGATTTATGCAGTTAAACATCAGTCTGCATGGGAGACAATAATTCTATACTGGCAGCTAGGAAAGCCAGTTGTGGTTTTAAAAAAGGAATTATTATCAATTCCCATAATTGGTATTTTTATGAAGCGCGCTGGCTGTATAGCAGTTGATAGGAACGCTGGAATGCGCGCATTGAAAAAGCTAAAAGAAGAAGCTATTTTAGCAAGCGGATCTGGAAGGTCCATATTGATTTACCCACAAGGAACCCGTGTTTCTATCTCTGATAAACAGAGACCATATCAGATAGGGATTTTCTCAATTTATCAAGCACTTGGTTTGCCAGTAGTGCCAGTTGCGCTAGATTCTGGTAGATATTGGCCTAATAAAAAACTACTTAAAAAAGCAGGTACGATAGACGTTGTTTTTTTATCTCAGATTGAAACAGGTTTGACACGAAAAGAATTTATGGCAGATTTGGAAGATATGATAGAAACTAAATGCAGTGAATTAGAAAAAAAGGAGACCTGAAATGGATGGTGAAAGTCCTTTTGGAGGTTCTCAAAGAAATGTATTAGGCGGATTGCTAGAACATTGTTCTTCAAATCCACTAACGGGTTACTTCCGAGATGGGTGTTGTAACACAGATATCTCAGATACCGGGCTTCACACGGTTTGTGCTCTAATGGATGAGAGTTTTCTTGCCTTTAGTAAAAAAGCAGGAAATGATTTATCTACGCCACGCCCAGAATTTGGATTTGCAGGATTAAATCCAGGTGATTTTTGGTGTTTGTGTGCTGCAAGATGGGAGCAGGCACGAAAAGCAGGTTTTGCACCCAAAGTTAACCTTAAAGCTAGCAATTATAAAACTCTTGCCCTTATCTCGCTGGAGGATTTAAAAGATTATGCTGTTTAAATTATTATTTAAATCTCAAACTGATCTGCCAATACATAATCAGCAAGAAGATAATTTGGAAATAAATAATACAGAAGCAAATGATTATTCAGCTGATCGCTCTGTTTGGATGATATGGATGGGGCTTGTTTTAGTAGCGGTGGCTGCTTTACCATTCATTGCACGGTCACCAGATCTTGCTGGATTCGTGGCAGATTTATGTTTGTCTATAATCCCCTAGAAGAACAGGCTTTACCAATTAGGGGGAAACATTCTCCCATCAGA
>JABJAN010000104.1 GCA_018666135.1 Alphaproteobacteria bacterium
ATTGTCTATATACAGTTTTATAGATAAGCTAATGGTATGATTAAAACAAAAAAGTACTTATTTACCGCTACTATAAGTGGGTTTTTGGCATGTATGTCGTCTCTTCTTCATGCCTCAGAAAACACTATAACGAGTGCTTATCTATGCACAGGTAGCAATGATATTTTGCTATCTGCCACACTTGAAAATTCAATAACTACTGCGCGGCAAATTCTGCAAAATTCAACTCTGCTAGTCACTAATGGTAATCAGCTTTTTTTTAATCGTTACTATGAAAATAAGGGGATTTATTATAGCCCTGTCTTTGAAAAAACAGATGAATTTGAACTACTCACATTTGAAAATGAGGTGGTTGCAATTAGTCAGAAAATAAATGGGGAAATCCGTAATCAGCGTTATCTGTGTGCACAGCATGCAGCATTTTCAGAGCTGATAGGTCTTCTTGAGGATAGGTGGTCAGATTATCTCTTAACCATGGCTAACAAGAAAAAGGATTAGATAGATAATTCTGTGTCTTTGCACTTTTCATATCATCTAATATTCTAAGTCAAATTTCGATTTTGGGAACTAAACTGAGATAATATTTAATGGGAAATAAATTTGATAGAATATCTAAGTCACGCCCTTTAATTGTTGATTTTATAGGTGGCGCCCTTAACCATAGGTTGAATTTTGGAGGCGGAATAGGGCAAGATTTAGCGAAAGCCGTTGGCATCAAATCAGGCATTAGGCCAGAAATAATAGATGCAACAGCAGGGCTTGGCAGAGATAGCTTTATCATGGCTTCTCTTGGCTCAAAAATTACGCTTATAGAACGTTCGCAAATCATGCATGATTTACTAGCAGATGGAATGAAAAAAGCCTCTAATGCTGGTGGCAGAACGTCGGAAATTATTTCTCGTATGAGGCTTATATATGGTGATGCAATTGAACTTATCCCGCAGATGTCAACAGATGTGATATATATTGACCCAATGCATCCTCTAAGACAAAAATCAGCCTTGGTAAAATTAGAAATGAGGCAGATTCGTAGCCTAGTTGGCGAAGATATAGACCAAATTGAATTAGTAAAAACAGCTCTTCATGCGGAATCAGCGCGCGTATCTCTTAAATGGCCAGCAAAAACACCTCTGCCAGATGCTGTGCCTAAATGCACTTATCAAATAGTCGGAAAATCTGTACGGTTTGATATATTCATAAACTCTTTGAAAAAAAGGTAATATCAATGTCGAATTCTAATGCTAACGCTGACTCATATGTTTCCTTAATCACTGGCGCTGCTACTGGCATAGGACAAGAAACAGCTCTTAGATTAGCTGCTAATGGAAATAGAATTTTGATTTCTGATCTTAATCATGACTTATTATCCAAGACCAAAGAACACCTCACAAAGACGGGGGCTAATTTCAAGTCAATTGCCATGGATATTAGTGATAAGAATAGTCTGGAAACTGGTTTTGCAGAGGCACTATCCGCATTTGGAAAAATTGACCATCTTGTAAATAATGCAGGCAGACCATTATTACGACCTGCCATCGATGTGACATGGGAGGAATGGGATAGTGTAATGAATGTGAATTTAAAGGCAGCTTTTTTTCTATCTGGTCTATTTGCCAATCAAGCAATAAGCAAAAACCATTCCGCCGCAATTGTAAATATTGCCTCTACCCACGGGCTAACTGGATTAGCTGGGCGCTCTGTCTATGGAATCTCAAAAGGAGGCTTGATACAAATGAGCAGAATGTTGGCTATTGAGTGGGCAGAGCAAAAAATCCGTGTGAATGCGGTGGCGCCTACCACTATTCTTACACCATCACGAATTGAGTTTTTGCCAGAAGGAGACAAACGAGACGTGGCAAAATCACGAATACCCTTAAATCGTTTTCCTGAGGCTACGGAAATAGCAGCAGCGATACTTTATTTACTGAGCGATGATGCTTCATCTATCACTGGTCATACATTGGCAATAGATGGCGGATTATTAGCAGAATAATCTACCCTTGCTCAAAAAGGGTGAGAGATGCCTAGCTGTTTCGCACCAACTGCTAATTCTTGTTGCAAAGACAGACTAATAGGAATGCCTATCTGCGAGAATAAATCGTGATTTATTGCTTCTTTTTCACCTGGATAAAATATTTCTGAATGTGCTGGTGCCGTTTTAGATGATTTAATAGAGTGTATTAAAGTTTCCATATCGGAATGAAACTCTTCAATTGGGCGTAATTTAGCAATATCAATAACAATAATAAGGTGCCCAGCGCCACTCCTGCCTTCTGATTTGTACGGACCTGTAATTGTATCACCAAATTGGCCAGCAGATAATACTCCAGACAACACATCCATCGCCATTGAAATAGCATAGCCTTTATGTCCTGCCATTGGTAATATCTGACCTGCAATACCTGCTTCTGGGTCTGTTGTCATATTTCCATCTTTATCCAATGCCCATCCCTCTGGGATAGATTGACCTTTTGTTTTGGCATGATAGAGCTTGCCTCGTGCTACCGCCGTGTTAGCAATATCCAGCACAAAGCAAGGAAATTTTCCAGCAGGTGCCGCCCAAGACCATGGGTTATTTCCAACCAATGGCTGAACACCTCCCCATGGGGCCATCGCCGGGCTTGCATTTGATGACAAAAAACCAATGCAATCTGCATCTGCCGCCATTTTTGTAAAATACATTGCTGTTCCAAAATGCCCTGAATTGCGCACTGAAACTGCGGCTATGCCATGTGTTTTTGCCTTTTCAATAGCAGCCCGCATTGCGATTGTAGCAATTGATTGCCCTATCCCGTCTTTTCCATCAAGCACCGCTATACCGCCAGCATTAACCACCCATTCACTCTGCGTCAAATTTTGAATAGCGCCTGATTGAATGCGAGCACCATACCAAAATAATCGCATAATACCATGCGATGGATGACCCCATAAATCTGCTTGAACAAGACTATCTGCTAAAAGTGCTGCAGTGTGTTCTGGCAGCTTCAATGCTTGCAGGCATTCGCTGGCAAATTGTCTTAGAATTTGGGCAGAAATTCTGTCTGTTGTGGGGGGGGCTATTGGCATAATACGTATTTTTACCTTTTGTGTTTATAATGTAAGCCAAGCAATTTGAGCTTCGTAATTTTATTAATCTTTACCTGTCCAATGTCATCTTACTAATCTCTACCATTGAGATTCTTTAATTGACAGATATAACGCTGCTTTCAACATAAGCAAAGTTGAGCTAGACTTTATAACAAAAATAAAAAACCATTGTCGCAAAAAAATAGGTAAAGCAATGAACAAAACTGAATTTATCAATCAATATCTGAATGCAAGCAATCATTCAATCGCACAGATGGCTACTGACCCACTCTATACAAATAGCATCATAAAAATAGCTGACCAATGTGTAAAAAGACTGCAATCAGGCAACAAACTATTATTTATTGGTAATGGCGGAAGTGCCGCAGATTGTCAGCATATGGCTGGTGAATATGTTAGTAGGTTTTTATTTGACAGGGATGGCCTGCCAGCGGTCGCATTAACAACAGACAGCTCAATCTTAACAGCTATTGGAAATGATTACGGATATCAAAAGCTGTTTTCAAGACAGGTTCAGGCACTTGGCGTAGCAGGTGATTTACTATTTGCTTATTCTACTTCTGGTAATTCCGAAAACATTCTAAACGCAGTTGAAATTGCGCGGAAAATGAATATCTGCGTGGTTGGAATGACTGGCATGAAAGCCGGTAAACTAGATGATCTATGTGATTTTTTAATCAGAACACCCTCATCACAAACTCCGCAAATTCAAGAAGGGCATCTTGTTGTTGGGCATGCGATTTGTGCTTTAGTCGAAGAACAATTTTTTAACAATTCAGAAGATAAATAAACTTATCTAAATTCTTTTACCCAACAATAAAGGGCGTGCTAATCTGGCTTTTGTCATTTGCCAATTTCCTTATGGCATCAATGTGGGACAAAAATATGCTCCCTGTTAAATGCGACTGAAAATCTATTCTTTTAAGTCTATCCATCACAGGCCCCTTCACCTCTGATAGGTGAAAACAGACCTCCATTAAATCGAGTTTATGAATAATTGCTTCCAGAGATTCGATCGCTGACGCATCTATTTCATTTATGGCGGTACATTGTAATATCACATGTTCGATTTCTGAATTATGCGCAAGAGATGCTGTAATAAAATCATCTAATGCCCTTGCATTTGCAAAATATAGACTTTGGTCAATTCGGATGCTTAGTAGATTAGACCAAGTGCGCACTGAATGCCTATTTACATTTCTGAAATGCTCACTATCTGCCACCTGCCCGACTATCGCAATATGAGGTGTTGCTGTCTTCAGCAAATATAACAGCAATGAGCTGGCAACCCCAAGTAAAACTCCAATCTCAACACCAAATGCAAGTGTTCCAAACAAGGTAAGTGCTACTGCACCAAAATCTGATTTTGAATAAATCCATGTTTTTCGTAGAATTGTAAAATCAACAAGCGATAATACAGCCACAATAATAGTGGCTGCCAAGACAGCTTTTGGCAGATAAAATAACCAAGGTGTTAAAAATAAGGTCGCTAGCGCAATACCTAATGCGGAAAAGGCACCTGCTGCAGGGGTTGCCGCTCCTGCATCAAAATTAACAACTGAACGAGCAAATCCACCTGTCACAGGATATCCAGAAGATGCTGCAGATGCAATATTAGCAGCACCTAAACCAATAAGTTCTTGGTTTGGGTCAATATGCTGTCGTTTCTTAGCTGCGAGTGTTTGCGCTACTGATACTGATTCAACAAATCCAATAATGGAAATTAAAAAAGCTGATGCCATTAATTCCACCCAAAGCCCTGATGTGATGGTTGGAAAACCTAGTTGTGGCAATTGACTTGGAACAAACCCAATAACCGCAACGCCTTGCTGATCTAACGCTAACCATTTGGTTATTATAATAGTAGAAATAATGATGAGCACTGGTCCTAATTTAGTTAAAAATGAAACAGCATTAGAAGCTATCCCTATTTTTGATAATATAGAATGCACAAAAAGGCGCATCCATAATAAAAACCCGATGGAAATAATGCCAATACAAGCTGTGTATCCATTAAATTGTTGTATATTTAACATCAGACTTTGCACAATTTGGGGTAATGTATGTCCAGCAGCGGTAATCCCAAAAATATGTTTTAACTGACTAATTGCGATTACAATACCTGATGCGGTGATAAAACCGGAAATTACGGGATGACTTAAAAAATTTGCTAGAAATCCAAGTTTTAGAAACCCCATTAAAACAAGTATAATTCCAGATAAAGCAGCTAATATACCAGCTGCTAATATTATATCAGATGGCTCTAAAATATTTAAATTAGAGATAGCAGCCGCCGTCATAAGAGATACAACCGCTACTGGTCCTACTGCAAGAGCTGAACTTGTCCCAAAAATTGTATATGCAACTAGAGGCAGCATAGAGGCATATAATCCAATTTCGGCTGGCAGACCGGCAAGAAGAGCATAGGCAAGCGATTGCGGTATAAGCATAATAGTAACAATGAATGCTGCTAGCAAATCATCGCCAAGAATGACGCGGTTATAGGCTCTTGCCCATTTTACTATCGGAAAATAGTCTGCTAATCGGCGTGAAGATGTTATTTTCATTTACACAAAACTGCACTGAGCCAAGCTCTGTTGCTCCAAAATACATTCAAGAGGGAAAAAATAGGTAAATAGTCTAGCGATACACGCCTATCCTAAAAGGCGGAGAATTTGTTATTATTTTGATTTTAAAACGCTTCCAATTTTTAAACCTACAAGCATCACCCCTAAAAATGGAAGCAGTGACATTGGGTTCAATAAAATACTAGCGACCACGGGACCAGGGCACAATCCAGCAAGTCCCCAGCCAATGCCAAAAAGGGCACTCCCAACCAGCAAATTTCTATCTATATTGATATTTTCTGGAAGCTGAAATTTTTTGGCAAATATTGGTTTTTTTCCTTTGACAAGAAAAAAATGACCCAAAGCATTTACCCCTATTCCTCCTATCATCACAAAGGCAAGTGATGGGTCCCATGCACCAAATATATCCAAAAATCCAACCACTTTAGACGGATCTAACATTCCGCCAAAAGCAAGCCCTATCCCGAACAGGCAGCCAACGACTAATGCCACAAGAATTGATATCATTACTTCTAATCCTACTATTATATTAAATGACGAATGATAAATACCGTAGCAACTGCAGTGGTCATAAACGTCATAACAGCGATGATAGACCTCACTGATAATCTTGAAATGCCGCAGATGCCGTGACCTGATGTACAGCCAGAGCCGTAAGCAGTGCCAATGCCTACTAAAAGCGCTGCACCATACAGCTGCCAACTTTGTGCAACTGCTGTAAATTCAATCATAGTGCCCGATAATACATAAAATAATATCGGGGCAAGAATAGTGCCTGCGACAAAAGCAAGGCGCCAGGTGAATTCAAATGCAGATGCGGGTGAAATTAAACCACTTAAAATTCCGCTAACGCCTAAAACCCTGCCTTTTGTAAGCATTAAAATAAGCGCAGCTATTCCAATTAACATCCCTCCTAAAAAAGACATTTCAGGAGTAAATGCTTGCCAATTTATCGTCATAATTACCCTTTTATTCCACTAATAGGTACCTTCAGGTACGTTTTCCCGTCATCTTCAGATGGTGGCATATGACCAGCCCTCATATTGACTTGGATCGATGGCATAATGAGTTTTGGCATTCCAAGAGTTACATCACGCGTCTCTCTGAGTTTTACAAACTCATCTTCACTGATAGCACCACCAATATGAATATTATTATTTTTTTGCTCTGCAACCGTGGTCTCCCACTCTACCTTTCTTCCCTCTGGCATATAATCATGGCAGACAAATAATCGAGTTTCATCTGGAAGCGCCAGAATTTTTTGAATTGAGCGATATAAAACGCGGGCATCTCCTCCAGGGAAATCTGCTCTTGCTGTACCACCATCTGGCATAAAAAGCGTGTCCCCTACAAACACACAATCTTCAATCATATGTGCCATACAGGCAGGCGTATGACCTGGAGTATGTATCGCTTTTGCTTGCAAATTTCCGACCGAGTAACTATCCCCATCATTCAAAAGCAAATCAAACTGACTGCCGTCGCGCTCAAATTCAGTGCCTGCGTTAAATATTTTCCCAAATATTTTTTGCACATGAACAATTTCCTTAGAAATTGCAATTCTACCCCCTAATTTTTGCTGAATATAGGGGGCAGCAGACAAATGGTCTGCATGCACATGCGTTTCCACTAACCATTCAAGTTTGAGGTGGTTTTCAGTTATAAAATCAACAATTTTATCCACATTTTCATATTTGATATTTCCAGATGCGTAATCTAAATCCAAAACTGAATCAATCACCGCACAGATAGCCGTTTTTTTGTCTGTAACAACATAACTAATTGTATTTGTGTCTGTGTCAAAAAAACCTTTTACATCCATTGAATTCTGATTATCTACCACACGACACCTCCAAAAAACATTCTCATATCTACCCCCATATCAGCGTTACTTATCATCTATAAAAGTCAAAATGCTTGAGTGTATAAATCACTTACCTTGATAGGCCTAAAATCCTTATTTTAATATAGTAAATTTATAAATTATTAAAGATTTCTGGCATAAATTAAATCCCAAGTCCTCCCATTAATCTCTCTGGGTACCTTGTGCCAGCTGTGACCCCAACTGGGAAATTGGTGTTAAGAACATCTATTTCTTCAGCTGTCAAATGCAATTCAGCAGCTGCTAAATTCTCTTCAAGATAATGACGCTTCTTGGTTCCTGGAATAGGCACAATATGGTCTGCTTTTGCCATCGTCCAAGCAATTGCAATTTGTGCCATGGTGCATTCTTTCTGTTTTGCCATAGTTGCCAATACCGCTAATAAGGAGGCATTTTTTGCCATATTTTCTGGTGCGAATCTTGGGTGACCTCGCCTTCCATCTTTTTCTGCTAAATCATCGAAAGAAGAAATAGTTCCTGTTAAGAAGCCTCTTCCCATTGGAGAATAATTAACAAATCCGATTTTGAGTTTTGCTAATGAATCTATTAACTCAGCCTCACACTCTCTCGACCATAGCGAATATTCTGATTGCACGGCAACGATTGGATATGTTGAATGTGCCTTTTTTATTGTATCAAGGCTTGCTTCACAAATGCCTAGATATCTTACTTTTCCCTGCTCTATTAGACGGGACATAGCGCCGAAAGTCTCCTCAATAGGGACATCAGGGTCAACTCGATGTTGAAAATAAAGGTCAATTACATCTGTATTGAGTCGCCTTAGGCTTTTCTCACATGCTTGAATGACGTATTCTGGTCGTCCATTCACAGGTGTCTGCGGCGATATCATTCCTAGATTGCCAAATTTTGTTGCCAAAATTACTTTGTCTCTTTTTCCAGCAAGTGCTTTTGCTAATAATTCTTCATTAAGCCCTTTGCCATATGCATCAGAGCTATCCAGAAATGTACATCCAAATTCGATTGATTGATGGATTGTTGCAATGGATTCTGCGTCGTCTTTTTCACCATATACAGCAGACATTCCCATACATCCCAAACCTATTTCAGAAACTGTTAATTCTCCTAATTGGCGTGTTTTCATTTGGTTCTCCTATAATTTAAATATGAGCAACTTGCCTAATATAAACTCTAATGCTTAGTTCTTATAGTCAGCTAAAATCATATCTGCTGCTTTTTCAGCAATCATAATTGTCGGCGCATTTGTGTTTCCAGTTGTGATGGTTGGCATAATAGAGGCATCGACCACCCGCAAACCAAAAATATTTATTACCCTTAATTTATCATCTACCACAGCCATTTTATCCTGTCCCATTTTACAAGTCCCAACAGGATGATATGAAGTTCTTGCCCTTTGACAAATAAAATCCACGCAATCCTCGTCACTTATTAAATCAGCGGTAGGGCTATATTCTTCTGCGACTATATCTTTTAACGCTGGTTTTCGCATAATCCTTCGGATTTCATGCATCCCACCAACCAATGTATCACGATCTTTTTTTGCCTCTAAATAATTAGGCTGAATAATCGGAGGCGTTAATATATTAGCATCCGTTGCTTTTACATATCCGCGGCTTTCTGGTCGCATCAAGGCAACATTAATGGTTATCCCATCGAATGTGTGAGGTATACCGCCAAGGTCTTCTGTACTAAACAATAACAGTAATGCTTGTATATCAGGATTTGCGGCTTCTGGTTGTATGGTAAGATAACCACCAGCGTAACACGCACCCATTGCAAGCATACCTTTTCTAGATAGAATATATTTCACTCCCTCTTTTAATTTTTGAAAAGGGTTATGATACAAATTATTAGCGGTTAATGGCAGCCTGCTTTTATATAATAATGGCGCATTTACATGATCTTGAAGATTTTCTCCAACCCCAGGCAGGTCAGCTATCACAGAAATACCAAGCTGTTTTAATTCAGGCGCACTGCCTATTCCTGATAATTGAAGTATTTGCGGTGAATGAATAGCACCTGCAGACAGTAAAATTTCTTTATTGGCATAAATCGAATGTCGTCTGCCAGCAATTTCATAGTCAACACCGATAGCCCTGTTACCATTAAATATAATTTTATGAACCTGTGCATTTGGAATAACAGATAAATTTTTCCTCTTTTTTGCTGGATTTAGGTAAGCAGTTGCCGCACTTGAACGTCTGCCATTTTTTGTAGTCCATTGGATATGTCCAAATCCTTCTTGATTTTTACCATTAAAATCAGGATTGAATTGGTATCCAGATTCTATCCCTGCTTTAATATACGCCTCTGCTATGGGGTGAGGTTCAGCGGCATCACTAACCCATAATGGTCCCCCCTTACCATGGTAGAAATCTTCTCCTCTTTTTTGATTTTGAGACTTTTTAAAATAAGGCAGAACATCATCAAAACCCCACCCTTTATTACCCAGCTGTTGCCAGTGATTATAATCATCTGGGTTACCACGCATATACACCATACCATTTATAGAGCTTGAACCACCTATTACTTTACCTCGGGGCGTTGGCACAGATTTTTTAACCCAAACATCCCCTGGCGATGTTTGCAACATCCAATTTATCTTTGGATTTCTGAAATTTTTTCCATAACCAATAGGCACATGAATCCAAGGGTTTAAATCCGTGGGACCTGCCTCTAAAAGCACCACCCTATGTGACGTGCTTTCAGTCATCCGATTTGCTAAAACACAGCCAGCGCTGCCTCCTCCAACAATAATAAAATCAGGATTGGATATTTTTGCTTCCATGAATACTATTCAGACTACTAACTAGATATCCATTTCAAGAATATAAAGCCCACCAGACCATCTATCCCCGGCATAAATAATGCCGTTTTCATCTGCATATACTTCATTCATTTGAATAGAAGGAACACGCGAGTTTTCAGGACCCTCTGGGACGAAATAAGCTATTGTTTCTGGCTGATATGGGTTTTTAATATCATACACTCTGATACCCCCATTAAAGAAACAACCAATTATTATTTCCTCACTATGGAAAGAGGGACCTGGTCTGTTTTCATGCACATTATGAGATCCAAAGCGCCCCCCTTTTTGAATATATTCTTCAACAGGAGGAAGTGGTAACGTACTAATGGGAACTAGATTTTTTTCATTGCGGGCATCCAATATCCAAGTGAGCTTTGGCCAATCCGCCCCATCATCTTTTATGCATTCATCTGTGACAACAATTAATCCTCTGTCAAATAATGGCATTACTGTATGGGTAAATCCTGGATATGGGTTATGAGGTGACCAGTGAGATACAACTTGCGGACTGCTTTTATCGGAAATATCTAGAATAAAGGCACCGCCATCAATATAGCCAAGATAAGCTCTGTCTGGATGTGATGGATAGACATTGGCGTTATGCAATCTAAAGGCATCCCCTCCTCGCAGGTTTTCTAACGGTTCTGGAATAATTCTCTCTGGCATCGGCTCATCATCTTCTTTGCGTGTGCCTGGCATCCACCATCTGCCTGCCTCTGTCATTTTAGTTGGATTTCTAACATCAATAATCTGATAAATTTGATCATCTCTTGGATGCTTTGGTGTAAAATCTGGTGCACCACTTGCCATGTGAATATATTCACCATCAACAAACCAAAGACAATGCACTCCCCTTGAATGCGGGCCCGCCGTTGAATAAAAATTGATGGATTTTGGAGACTCAGGCTGGCTTATATCAAACAGCTCAACTCCTGCTTCTGGCAGTCCCACCTGATACACCTGATAAGCAACAGCTAATATATCACCGCACACCTCAAGCGAGTTTGAGCGCATATTTCCGTGTTTTAGTTCAGTTTGACAGATAACTTTTGGGTTTCGAGGGTCTGTTACATCTACCCCCGAGAAGTTTTTAGGAGGGCCTTCATGCGCTATCCATAGGATTCGCCTGCCGTCTTTGGCAATCTGCATTGACATGCCTTCACCTACACCACCAAATCCGTTTAGAGTGTTATGTGCAAGAAGTTTCATGTTTTTAATCAGACCGTTAACCATTTTTCTCTCCAAATTTTTAACAAAAATTTATCCTACCAGTAGGTTGATTTAGACAGTATTTTTAAAGACTGTCAATTTTTAAACTAGGTGTAAATTAAATTTTTCAGCCTCAAGATTAAACTCCTCTCCAAGATTAAACCCCTCTCTGGGACTCACAAAAATGGGCCTATTAAACCTCATTCTAACGGATGATGCGTTTTTAAATTGAAAGATATAAAAAATTAGGTTCAAATTTCTTAAATAATAAAATCACCTTTCAAGAAAATAAGAATTTTTTGAAAAAAATAAATGTGGAGGAAAAATGCCTATCTATAAAGCAAATGACATGAAACAAACACCTGATGTAAAACGCCCACATATCAGCATGATACAATATGGTGGTGAATTAATAAAAGCAGGATTAGTTACCTATTATGAGGGAGATGCACCCCCACCTCATTATCATCCAAATGACGAGCAATGGATTTATTTACTAGAAGGAAGTCTTGCTGTTTTGATGGGTGATGAAGTTGTAACAGCCTCTGAGGGAGATTTAATCTACATCCCAAGAAACGTGGTTCACGGAATCAAATTATTTAATGATAAATGTCGCTTCTTTACCTGTAAAAGCCCTGCTGGAAGCGGCGGATTAAGTGAGGATTATACACAAGTTCCAAACTTAGATGAGCTTGTCTCTAAATTAGAAAATTATACAGGTTAAATAAAATCTAGTTAAATATTACCAAAATAATATCTGTTTTTCATCAATAAGATAAATAGCTAAATTTTTTGCTATCCTAACTTCACTTGATTTTAAATTATCGATTTTTGTCTTTACAAAGGCTAAAAATTCACATTATCTTTTTCAAATATCTAAAAAAATTTTAGGGAGGAAAACTATGAAGTTGAAGTTAAATAGTGTAATCAAAGGCACAGCAGCATCTATTTTGGGTGCAGCAATGGCTTTTACAGCAAATGTTGCACTTGCTGATTACCCAGAAAAAGATATCACATTTATTGTTCCATATTCACCTGGTGGTGGTTCAGACCAAATGGCCCGCAGATTACAGCCTGGTCTTGAAAAAGCACTTGGCGTAAATGTACGTATTGTTTACAAAACTGGCGGCGGCGGTGCTGTTGGCTTTAGTGAATTACATCGTTCTAAGCCAGATGGATATACCATTGCAAATGTGGTTGTTCCAAACGTTATTCTTTCGTCTAAAGGTGATGGCGTTGGCTATAAGCCTGGCGATTTTGAATATATTGGAATGACAGAATCAGCCGTTGGTGCATTGATGGTTCCAAAAGACAGCCCCTATAAATCGCTAGATGCATTTGTTGCGGCTGCTTTAGAAAAGCCAGGAATGCTTACAGTTGCTGGTGTTGGTGGAACAGGCGCCGATAGATGGGGTGCATTAGCTGATATTCTTGGTATTGACACGACATATGTTCCTGTATCTGGCGGTGTTGGTAAGATGATGCCTATGCTTGCAGGTTCGCATGTTGATGCTGGTATGACTGCTTCAAACCATGCAACAAAGCATAAATCAATTGTAGATGCTTTAGTAATAGCTGGAAAACAAGAAGTAACAACACTTAAAGGCGTCCCTTTTGAGCCTAAATGGAGCTATGTTACAACGTGGGGTATTATGGCACCACCAGGCACACCTGCTGATATCATTGCGACCTTGAATGCTGCTTTGAATGAAGCCGCATCTGACTCATCTGTTGCTGATGCTTTATCTAATGCTGGTTATAATACCATTATCCAAACTGTGGATGAGGTAAATGCATTTATGGATGAGCAAATCAAAGCATATCAATAAGCATTGTTATTGTTTATGGAAATCTAATGAAACTAGCAACTTTGTAAAAGTTGCTAGTTTTTCTTAAGTAATTGAATTATTTTAAAAAGACTTAACAAAGATTATAAGCTGGCATTATATCTGCGGAGCACCAAAAATGATTGAAGCATTTTTTCTAGCAATAAGCCCATCCTATTTATTATATATGACAATCGGTATTCTTCTTGGTTTAATTGTTGGAACTTTGCCTGGATTAACCGCAACAATGGGAACCGCTCTTCTAGTTCCATTTACATTTGCTCTCCCAACAGGCGAAGGCATTGCTATGTTAGGAGGATTATATGTGTGTGCCATGTTTTCAGATGCAATTCCCGCCTGTCTTGTAAATACGCCTGGAACACCAGCTGCAATGGCAACTGGATTTGACGGCTATCCCATGGTCCAACAAGGAAGGGGACAAGAAGCAATTGTTGCTGCCTGTTTTAGCTCTGCTCTTGGCACCATGTTTGGCGCTGCTTGCTACTTACTTCTTGCGTGGCCAATGATCTCAATTGCATTGCAATTTGGCCCGCCTGAATTTTTCTGGCTAGGTATTTTTGCTCTTACCATTATTGGCTCTCTTGCGGGCGACTCTATTTTAAAAGGGCTTGCTGGAGGCGCTATCGGTTTGCTGATAAGCTGTGTTGGTATTAGTCATGCGACTGAATTAAACCGATTTACAATGAACATTCCTGAATTAAGAGGCGGTGTATCACTGGTAGCTGCATTGATTGGCGTGTTTGCCGTTCCACAGGTTTTATCTATGGTTTTGGGGCTAAAAAGACAAGAATATATAGCCGAATACCGTGCTGAAAAAGGCGTATTCCTCAAGACTATATTGAAAGTTTTATCCCGCCCAATACATTTTCTGCGCTCTGCTGCAATCGGAAGTTTTATCGGTATTCTGCCTGGTGCTGGCAGCCCAATAGCTGCCATTGTATCTTATAATGAAGCTGTTCGCTGGAGTAAGGATAAAAACACCTTTGGCAAAGGCAATGTTCATGGTGTAACCGCATCTGAAATTGCTAATAATGCAGCTGCACCCGCCGCAATGATTCCACTTGTAACGTTAGGTGTGCCAGGCTCATCACCTGCTGCAGTGATTGCTGGCGCATTAATGCTGCGCGGATTGAACCCTGGACCAGAATTATTCGCAACAGATGGAGTATTAGTTTATTCTTTTGGATGGTCTTTATTCATTGCAGGTATTGTTGTGTTTTTTGTTGGCATGCTTGCAACGCCATTACTTGTAAAAGTGATAAAAATACCTCTTCGCTTACTGGCGCCTTTAATTATGTTTTTGGCTATTATTGGTGCTTATGCCATTCGCAACAATATTTTTGATGTGTATATGATGTTAGCAATAGGCATATTTGTTTTTCTTGCTCGAAGATTAGGCTTTCATCCAGGTCCCATAGGGCTTGGTTTTATTCTTGGACCGATTATCGAGCCGTCTCTTGTTCAGGCATTATATATATCTGATGCAGTAGGGGTTCAAAAGATATTCTTTAGTGGAATAATCAATATTACTCTAATTAGTCTGTCTGTAATTTCTGTGGCTGCTGTGGCTTTATCCAGATTTAAAGCAAGACGTCTTGCAAAACAAGCATAGGTAAATTTGAGTAACTTCTTTATAAAAAAGTGAATAATCATGACACAGATTACTAAAATACTTAAAGATAGTGATGTAGTAACAACCCTTTTACTATTCGCAATTGCTTCTATTATTTATTCTGGCACAGGAACTGATGCAAAAGATTGGGTTTTTCCCTTAATGGCGTGTTTTTCCCTTTTTGCTATCTCAGCTTTCTTTTTGGTCAAATCCATCTCAAAAATAATGACTGGAAAAATTGTACCTGACTTAGAAATTGATGTCGAACAAATACCTTCCATTATAAATGTCATATTTTTTTCATTTTTTATTTTTATTTTTCTTTTAATATTGTTTGCATTTGGTTTTTGGATTGCTAGTTTAGCCTTATTATGGGTTTCAATTGCTTATTTTAATCCAGATAATAATATCAAAACAATTGTAAAATCGTTTGTTGTCTCGTTAATAAGCTGTCTTATTGCATATGTTGTCTTTACCCATATTTTTTACGTTCCCTTTCCAGAATCACGTTTGTTTGGCTAATTACGCTTTCTCTACTTGAAATTAGGGTATTGAGATCATAACCATTTTTATACCTGTTTCCAAATCAATATTGTAATTTAAAAACATAGCCTATGAGGATATAATTTATTGCTTGAGACGGTAATTTCTCTCATTCCTTTTCCTTCTGAATTAAGCTCTTTGCAGATGGCTTCTCTTATCAGCGTTGCTTTTTTCACCTCTTTTTTTAGCGGTGTAGTTGGCATTGGGGGGGGACTATTATTATTAATATTCTATGCCTCCGTTCTGCCTATAACTGCGGTTATTCCAGTACATGGGTTTTTGCAAACCTGGAATAATTTATGGCGAGCAATGTTAACCCGTGACTTTCATACACCCGTACTTCGTAGTTTCATTCTCGGGTTTTTAGTTGGGACTGGAATAAGTATGGTATTTGCTGTGAATTTACCCGCACCCATATTAAAAATAAGTATTGGCGTTTTTGTGCTAATATCCGTTTTTGGCAAAATACCTACATTATCGAAACGCTATTTATTTATTGGCTCAACTATATCAATGGTTTTAAGCTTTATCATTGGCGGTACTGCGCCAATGGTTGCAGCTATGTTAAATTCGTTTTCAATTGAACCAAAACCCTTTATTGCAACGCTAGGGCTAGTGCTAGCGGTGCAGCATGGCTTGAAAGTTATCGTATTCTGGTTTTTAGGCTTTAATTACCTGCATTATTTGCCTTTGATGATATTAGCTATCCTAGCTGGTATGCTTGGCACTTATCTAGGTGTTAAAATAATGTATCGGCTGAAAAATGAATTAATATCAAAAATGGTAAAATTCACGCTGATTTTTCTTGCATTTAGACTTATTTATCTTGGCGCAGCACCCTTAATATTCGCTTAAATAATTTCTATATTCTATCCATCATTATACAATCTGTTAAACGCCGTATAACCCCATTATGCGTGCCTGTAATTTTAGCAATGCGGAAACAGAAGATAGCGCTGGTGTTTCTATATCAAGTTGCTTTGCAATTTCGATCAAAGCAGTAACAAGCGGGTCTATTTCAAGCGGTCGTCCCATTTCAATGTCCTGCCGTGTAGATGGTTTATGACCAATTATTTTGCCAGCCCCATTTATTCTATCTTCAATTGATACTGCAAACCGAATTGAAAGAGCCTCCCCTACCTGTTTACATTCTTGCATTATCTCAGCAACTAATTTCCTTGTCTCAGCGTCTTCTGCTATCTTATCAAGAGAAGCACCTGTCAGGGCACTTACTGGATTAAATGAACAATTGCCCCATAACTTTATCCAAATTTCATCTCTTATTCGTTTTTTCTGAGGTGCTTTAAGGCCCCCCTTAATCATCAAACCAGATAATATTTTTAGTCTTTCAGTACTCTCACCAGATGGCTCACCAAGAGAAATTCTGTCTCCTTCAATATGAGTGACAACACCAGGGTTACTGATTTCACAGGCAGGGTATACAACACATCCAATAGCACGTTCAGGACCGATTGCGCGCCATATTTTGGTTTCAGGATCAACTGAATACAATGGCTTATCATTCAGATCTGTATTTGTATTAGCTTTGTAGAAATACCACCATGGTAAACCGTTTACAGCTGAGACAACGGCTGTATCAGCTCCAAGCAATGGTTGTATCATTTGTGTTATATGAGTGATACCATGCGCTTTTAAAGCAATAATTACATAGTCTTGGGCGCCAAAATCAGCTGGATTATCACTTGCCTTCAGATGATAGGTGCGAGACTCTCCGTTTTTTTTAAATTTAAGCCCATCTTTTTTAATCGCTTGAAGATGCGGTCCTCTGGCAATCAGGC
>JABJAN010000105.1 GCA_018666135.1 Alphaproteobacteria bacterium
ATATTTTGCGATAAAGTAATAATACCGATTTGATATAATTTTTTTCCGGTATAATTCCCAGCTTATAGTATTGTCACCATCGCCTGGACTAACCAAAATAATCTCTGCTTTTGCGTTCTGTCCTTTTGAACTAGTAGCAAAGTTAATGAGAACATAACCAGATATTGCAATACCTGCAGATAGTATAAAAACGATAAGAGTAACACGTATAAACAGCCTGAAGGCTTGTAACATCACCCTAATCAACCTCACCAATTATCAATGAGGCATTAGTTCCGCCAAAACCAAATGAATTTGACATCACATTGCGGATGGTTTTAGAGCGTGATTTCAATGGAACTAAATCTAATTCACCGAGCGCATCTTCTTTATCATTCAGATTTAGTGTAGGAGGCAACATATTATCTCTTACCGCAAGTAGAGAATAAATTGCTTCTATTGCACCAGCAGCACCTAATAGATGGCCAGTCGCACTTTTTGTAGATGACATTGAAAGCGTATCTCTACACGCCTCAAACAAACGCATTACTGCGCCAGCCTCAATTAAATCCCCAAGCGGGGTCGAAGTACCATGCGCATTAATGTAATCAATTTGACTTGGCATTAACTTGGCACGATTTAATGCATTTCTCATTGCTCTGAAGCCGCCATCACCGTCAGATGCTGGCGCTGTAATATGATGTGCATCACCTGAAAGACCATAGCCTTTTATTTCACCATAAATATGCGCACCTCTGGCTATTGCATGTTCATATTCTTCTAAGACAACGACACCTGCCCCTTCGCCCATGACGAAACCATCGCGTCCAGTATCCCACGGACGTGAAGCGATTTCAGGTGTTTCATTATATTTACCAGACAATGCCCTAGCAGCTGCAAACCCTGCCATTCCAAGGCGACACACAGCTGCTTCTGCGCCACCTGCTACCATGATATCCGCATCATCAATTGATATCATTCGTGCAGCATCCCCTATCGCATGAGCTCCTGTAGAACAGGCAGTAACAACGGAATGATTTGGCCCTTTAAAGCCATATTTAATTGAAACATGACCAGAAATCAGATTAATCAAAGCAGCCGGAATAAAAAATGGGCTAATTTTGCGTGGACCACGCGCATTCATTAATTCAGCAGTTTCAACGATTGTTTGCAATCCACCAATGCCAGAGCCGATCATCACCCCAGTTCGCTCTTGTTGGTCAACCGTTTTTGCTACCCAATTTGAATCTTGAACAGCTTCAATAGCGGCAATAATACCAAGTTGAATAAACCTATCAATTTTACGCTGTTCTTTAGGCTCGATGAACGCGTCCATATCAAGACCATTGGGTTTATCTTTACTAGGAACTGTGCCGGCAATTTGGCATGAAATATCTGAGACATCAAATGACTCAATTTTTGATATTCCAGATTTCCCAGCCAATAGGTTTTGCCAATTGACACCAACCCCTTGACCTAAGGGGGTGACCATACCAATACCAGTTATGACTACACGACGCATTTTACCAAACCCCTCGAATTATTAGCCTACAATCTCAAAAAAAGCAAATATGCAGGCTAATTTTTCGCAAAGCTTATTAAGCAGCACTCTCAAGAAAATCCACTGCATCTTTGACAGTCTGAATTTTTTCGGCTGCATCATCTGGAATTTCTACACTGAATTCTTCTTCAAATGCCATAACCAATTCAACAGTATCTAGACTATCAGCTCCTAAATCATCAATAAAAGAGGCACTATCAACCACTTTTGATGCTTCTACACCAAGATGCTCTACTACTATAGCTTTTACGCGATCAGAAATATCACTCATTATAATCCCCTATCTAAGTGCCCTCACAAGGCATAATCGTTCATAATTTGCGTGGGTTTAGCACAGTTTTTTGCAACAGGCTAGTGTCTGAATTAATATACCCCTAAATCATCAATTATAGCATTACCATCCCGCCATTCACGTGCAAAGTTGCTCCTGTCAAATAGCTTGCTTCATTACTAGCAAGAAACAGTACTGCAGAAGCAACTTCATCGGCACTTCCCAATCTTCCAACAGGCACTTGGCTGAGTAAATTATTTTTTTGTTTTTCATCTAAGGAATCTGTCATAGGTGTTTCAATAAACCCTGGGGCAACGATATTAACAGTTATTCCCCTACTTGCAACTTCTTGTGCAAGTGATTTACTAAAGCCAATTACCCCAGCTTTTGAAGCAGCATAATTTGTTTGCCCAGGATTTCCGATAACCCCTACTATAGAAGAAATCGAAATAATACGTCCCCATTTTGATTTCATCATTGAACGCATAGCAGATCTACATAATACCATATTAGCAGTTAGATTCACATCTAACACAGATTGCCAATCTTGATTTTTCATGCGCATTAGCAACCCATCTTTAGCAAAACCCGCATTGTTAACCAAAATATCAATTGATCTACCAGCTACCTCTGAGGCATTCGGAATAATATTTTCAACAGCATTAATATCAGACAGATCAGCTGCAACAAATGAACTTCTCTCTCCTAATTGGTCTGCCAAGGCAGAAAGTTTTTCTGTGCGCGTGCCATGCAGAACAACATGGGCTCCTTGTGCATGTAAATGTCTTGCTGTTGCTTCTCCAATGCCGCCGCTTGCACCTGTAACAAGTGCTGTTTTTCCATCCAATTTAAACATATTTAGATTCCTTATAATTGTTATTCTTTGCCTAGTTTTTGGGAACATGCTCTGTTATTTTGAATTGCCAACATGCTCCTTGACTGGCTCGTTTAAATTTATGTTATGAGAAATAATCTGTGATATCCTGAAATGATTGCAGTGAGATTATTTCTGCATCACTAACTGTTCGTTTAACAAGACCTGATAATATTTTACCTGTTCCAATTTCTACGAATTGGGTTACACCCTGAGATGATAAATTTAGCAAAGTCTCACGCCATCTCACTTTTGCGGTGACTTGGTTCACAAGATTCACCCTAAGCTGATATATATCCGCTTCAGCTGCCGCTGTTACATTACACATAAGTGTGATTTCTGGTTGTCTAAATTCACTATTAGCCAGATGCTCAGACATTACATCACACGCTGGCGCCATTAAATCACAGTGAAATGGGGCACTAACTGGCAACATCAAGCTGCGTTTGATTCCTGCCTGTTTTGCCATGTCGCACAATTTCTCAACTGCCTGCTTATGACCACTAACAACGATTTGACCTGGCGCATTATCATTTGCAATCTGCACAATCTGTTCAAGATTTTCATTATTTTCAGCATAAAAATTCTCAATTAATCTATCTATCTGATTAATATCTGCGCCAAGAATAGCTGCCATAGCGCCTGTTCCTATTGGGGTTGCTGATTGCATGGCATCGCCTCTGATACGAAGCAACATTGCAGCAGCCGAAATATCTAATGAATTAGCAGCAGCAAGTGCAGAATATTCCCCCAGAGAATGACCAGCTACAAACGAAGTATGATTTTCGATAGACCCAAATCTCTCTTCAATAGCTTTTACAACAGCGAGTGAGCTTGCAAAAATTGCAGGCTGCGCATTTCTTGTTAACTGCAGCACTTCAGAAGGTCCATCTTTCATAATGGCAAACAGATCTTCTCCAATTGCATCATTAACCTGCTCAAATACTCGTTTTGCTGAAAGTGACTCTTCTGCTAATGCAACGCCCATTCCCACCATTTGTGAGCCTTGACCTGG
>JABJAN010000106.1 GCA_018666135.1 Alphaproteobacteria bacterium
CCATCAACAAACGGGCCTTTCCAAACTGAGCGTGCCATAGCTATTAAGCTCCCTTACGGTTTACGACGCCGCACAATTAGGCGGTCAGTCTTTTTATTATTGCGTGTACGCTTACCTTTAGTAGGCTTGCCCCATGGGGTCACAGGATGACGGCCACCAGAGGTTCTACCTTCACCACCTCCATGTGGGTGGTCAACTGGGTTCATAACAACACCGCGAACATGCGGTCTTTTACCAAGCCATCTGTTACGACCAGCTTTACCTATCTTTATATTTTGTTGGTCTGGATTAGATACAGCGCCAATTGATGCCATACATTCAGAACGCACCAAGCGTACCTCACCAGAAGTCAACCGAAGAATAGCATATCCTCTGTCTCGTCCAACTAGCTGTACATAGGTGCCAGCAGACCTAGCTAATTGACCACCCTTACCTGGTTTTAGTTCAATATTGTGAATAAGAGTTCCTACTGGGATATTGGCGATAGGCAATGCATTTCCTGGCTTAATATCCGCCTTTGGACCTGCTTCAACTGTATCGCCTGCTGCCAACCTTTGTGGCGCTATAATATACGCCTGCTCACCATCTTCATAGGTAATAAGCGCTATAAAAGCGGTACGGTTAGGGTCATACTCCAAACGCTCTACCGTAGCCTTCATATCAAATTTACGGCGTTTAAAATCAATAATACGATATTTACGCTTATGACCACCACCGCGCTGCCATGATGTAACATGACCAGAATTATTGCGCCCGCCAGTCTTATGCAATCCTTGTGTTAATTTTTTAACAGGATCTCCCTTATGCAAACCAGAGCGGTCTACAATAACAAGCCCACGCTGACCTGGGGTAATGGGGTTAAACTTCTTTAACGCCATAATCTATGCTCCCATAATTTCTATTGACTGACCTTCAGCCAATGTAACAATTGCTTTTTTAACATCAATACGACGACCAGCACGTCCTTTGAACATTTTGGCTTTACCTTTAGTGACAAGCGTATTAACAGCTTGTACCTTTACGTCAAACAACATCTCAACAGCTGCCTTTATCTCAGGCTTAGTGGCATCAATCTTCACCACGAATGACACCTGTCCATTTTCACTAGACATAGACGCTTTTTCAGTAATGACAGGGCGAACGATAGTATCATAAGCCTGTGCCTGACTAACTGTTGTCTCAACACGTTTTCTTGGGCGAATACTCATTTTAACCGCTCCTCAACAAAACTCACTGCCTCTTTTGTCATAACCAACACATCACGACGCACAATATCATACACATTTAGACCTTGTGATGGCAGCACATCAATCAAAGGAATATTAGCTGCTGCACGAACAAACCCGCTCTCAAGTGTTTCACCACCAATAACCAAAGCATTCGAAATACCAAAACTCTTCAGTCTCTCCTTCAAAGAAGATGTCTTACCGTCAGATTCCAAACTATCAACAATAATAAGCTTACCAGCAGCTGCTTTTGCAGAAAGAACTGAGCGCATTCCCAACTTTCGAACTTTCTTAGGCAAATCGTGACCATGCGCTCTTACGACTGGACCATGAACCACACCGCCGCCCCGAAACTGAACAACAGAGGCTGCACCATGACGTGCCCGACCTGTTCCTTTTTGACGGAACATTTTAGCGCCTGTCTTGGCTATTTCCGCTCTGGTTTTAACCTTGTGTGTGCCCGCACGACGTTTAGCCAATTGCCACTTAATCACACGTGCAATAATATCTTCCCTTGGGGTGATACCAAAAACGCTATCCAACAATTCAATATTGCCTGACTTTTTGTTTTCAATTGTTTTTAACTCAGCTTTCATTGCCGTTCTCCTCACTTGAAGTATCAGCCTCTGGCTGCGCAATATCGCCAGCTTCATCACTTGTATCTGCGGCAGCGTCTTCATTATTGGAAACAACAACCTCGCTAGCAACAGAAGCGCTGATCAATCCTGCAGGATAAGGCGCATCGTCAGGGCGCCGCCTTTTTACAGCATCTTTCAATAAAATCCACCCATTCTTAGGACCTGGCACTGCGCCTTGAACAAGAATATATCCTTCTTCATCATCTACAGATACGATCTCAAGGTTTTGGATTGTTACACGCTCCGCACCCATATGACCTGCCATCTTTTTACCCTTAAATACTTTACCAGGATCTTGACACTGACCAGTTGAACCATGCGAGCGATGCGATAATGAGACACCGTGTGATGCACGCAAGCCACCAAAATTATGGCGCTTCATTGCCCCTGCAAATCCCTTACCGTGAGATGTTCCAACAACATCTACCATCTGTCCTGTGACAAAATGGCTTGGTGCAAGAGTTGCTCCAGGTTCTAACAAAGCATCCTCTGATACTCTGAATTCTGCAACCTTTCGCTTTGGCAAAACCGAAGCTTTCGCAAAATGTCCCCGCATTGCAGCAGAAACATTTTTGACTTTTACAGAACCAGCTCCAAGTTGCACAGCGTTATACCCATCATTCTCATGGCTACGTACACTAACAACCTGCACAGAATCCATCTGTAACACTGTTACTGGGATATGTTGACCACCTTCATTAAAGATGCGTGTCATACCTAATTTTTTTGTTATCACACCGCTACGCATAACGCTGTTACCTCACTTTTAATCTAAAGCTTAATTTCTACATCAACACCAGCAGCCAAATCCAGTTTCATAAGCGCATCAACTGTCTGAGGTGTTGGATCAATAATATCTAATAGTCGTTTGTGCGTGCGCATTTCAAACTGCTCACGGCTTTTCTTATCAATATGTGGCGAGCGAAGAACAGTAAATCTTCGCATACCAGTAGGCAAAGGAATAGGTCCTCTTACATTTGCACCAGTTCTTTTTGCTGTGTTCACAATCTCACTTGTGGACTGGTCTAAAATTCGATGGTCAAATGCTTTTAACCGAATACGTATATTCTGGTTGTCCATGAGTTATTCCTTTTTTCAAACAACAAAAAAAGAGGCAAATTGCCTCTCTATTTAATCTATTTATTCAACGATTGATGCAACAACACCAGCACCAACCGTACGACCACCCTCGCGAATAGCAAAGCGTAATCCCTCATCCATCGCAATCGGCGCAATTAATGTTACCGTCATCGCAACATTATCACCTGGCATCACCATCTCTGTTCCTGATGGTAATTCAACTGAACCTGTAACATCTGTTGTACGAAAGTAAAACTGGGGACGATAATTAGAGAAAAACGGCGTATGACGCCCCCCCTCATCCTTGTTCAATACATAAGCCTCACACTTGAACTTTGTATGCGGCGTAATGCTGCCAGGCTTTGCTAATACCTGACCACGCTCAACTTCCTCTCGCTTGGTTCCACGCAATAATACACCAACATTATCACCTGCTTCACCTTGATCCAATAGCTTACGGAACATCTCAACACCAGTACAGGTTGTCTTCATTGTATCCTTAAGACCAATAATCTCAATCTCTTCACCAACATTCAAAATCCCGCGCTCAATCCTGCCAGTAACAACTGTTCCACGTCCAGATATTGAAAATACATCCTCAATCGGCATCAAAAATGCCTGATCCTTCGGACGATCCGGCTGTGGAATATACTCATCAACCTGCTTCATTAATTCTAATATCGCTTGACGACCAATCTCTTCATTGCTGTCTTCTAAAGCAGCAAGCGCTGAACCCTTTACAATCGGAATGTCATCGCCAGGAAAATCATAAGAGCTCAATAACTCTCTTATTTCCATCTCAACTAGCTCTAACAACTCCTCATCATCAACCTGATCAACCTTGTTCATAAATACACATAATGCTGGAACGCCAACCTGACGTGCCAATAATATATGCTCTCTTGTCTGTGGCATCGGTCCATCTGCTGCTGATACAACTAATATACCACCATCCATCTGGGCAGCACCTGTAATCATGTTCTTAACATAATCAGCGTGACCAGGACAATCAACGTGCGCATAATGACGATTCTCTGTCTCATACTCAACATGGGCTGTAGATATCGTGATACCGCGAGCACGCTCCTCTGGCGCCTTGTCTATCTGATCATACGCCTGAAACTCACCGCCACCCTGCTCTGCCATTACCTTTGTAATCGCCGCCGTTAATGTTGTCTTGCCGTGATCAACATGGCCTATCGTGCCTATGTTTAAATGTGGCTTAGAACGATCAAACTTTTCCTTGGACATGATTTACCCTCCTGATAAAAACTTACTAATTAAACCTACGCCAGTTTGGCTCGGACTTCGTCCGCTACCGCCTGTGGCACTTGCTCATAATGATCAAATTGCATTGAATATTGCGCCCGTCCCTGACTCATGGAACGCAATGTATTAATATAGCCAAACATATTGGCAAGTGGAACCATTGCATCAATTGCACGTGCGTTCCCTCGTGGCTCCATGCCTCCAACACTACCACGACGACTATTCAAATCACCGATGATATCACCCATATACTCCTCAGGTGTTATCACTTCTACCTTCATAACAGGCTCAAGCAAACGAGCAGCTGCTTTAGTCATTGCTTCACGGAAAGAGGCTCTTGCGGCAATCTCAAACGCCAACACAGAAGAGTCAACATCGTGGCTAGCGCCATCAACCAACTCTGCTTGGAAATCAATAACTGGAAAGCCAGCAATAATCCCAGTATCTTTTGCCTGAATAATGCCTTTTTCCACACCAGGAATAAATTCTCTTGGCACATTTCCGCCGACTACAGAATTAGAGAATTTGAAACCGCCTTCTTTTAACGGACCAAACTTGATTTTCACACGCGCAAATTGACCAGAACCACCAGACTGCTTTTTATGAGTATAATCAATCTCAACATCTTTTGTTATAGTCTCACGATATGCCACCTGTGGTGCACCAATATTTGCTTCCACTTTGAATTCACGCTTTAATCTGTCAACCAAAATATCTAAATGCAGCTCGCCCATACCACGCATAATGGTTTGTCCAGATTCATTGTCTGATGATACCTGAAATGAGGGATCTTCTGCTGCAAGTCTTTGCAAACCAGTAGACATTTTTTCTTGATCATTCTTTGATTTTGGCTCGATCGCAATTTCAATAACAGGATCAGGAAAGGACATTGTCTCAAGCACAACAGCCTTAAGAGGATCACAAAGTGTATCCCCAGTAGTTGTCTCTTTCATACCTGCAAGCGCAACAATATCTCCCGCAAACGCCTCTTCAATTTCCTCACGGTTATTTGAATGCATCATCATCATTCGCCCAACACGCTCTTTTTTACCCTTGGTAGAGTTCATCAGCGAGTCGCCTTTCTTAAGGCTACCAGAATAAATTCTAACAAAGGTCAATGATCCTACAAAAGGGTCATTCATAATTTTAAAAGCTAGCCCAGTAAATGGGTCGGCGTCATCTGCTTTACGAGGGATATTACGTGTTTCTGTATCATCACCTGGCAAAAACCCCATATATTCAGGCACATCCTTAGGTCCAGGTAAAAAGTCAATCACAGCGTTTAACATAGGTTGAACACCCTTATTCTTAAACGCAGAACCACAGATAACAGCAACAAAATCCATCGCAAGCGTTCCCTTACGAATAAGACGCTTAATTGTTGCCTCGTCTGGCTCAACACCCTCAAGAAACTGCTCCATGACATCATCATCTTGATCAACTACAATCTCAATCATGTTTGCGCGTAATTCTTCTGCTTTTTCCCTTAATTCAGAACGGATATCTTGAATAACCCAGCTAGCACCAAGATCTTCAGTTTGCCACACCCATTCCTTCATAGTAATTATGTCAATCAGACCAGCAAATTCACTTTCAGCGCCAATAGGCATCTGAATAGGAAGCGGAGTTGCCCCTGTTCTGTCAGCAATCATATGCACACAATTAAAAAAGTCAGCGCCGATTTTATCCATTTTGTTAACGAACACCACGCGCGGAACTTTATAGCGGTCAGCTTGGCGCCACACAGTCTCTGTTTGCGGCTCTACACCAGCATTAGCGTCAAGCACACACACAGCGCCGTCAAGCACCGCTAATGAGCGCTCAACTTCAATAGTGAAATCAACGTGACCAGGTGTATCAATGATATTAAAGCGAAATTTTGCTTCATCAGCATCTGAACCATATTCAGGCGTAGGATTATCGCCATCTTCAGTGCGAAACCAAAAACACGTAGTAGCCGCAGATGTTATCGTAATACCGCGCTCTTGCTCTTGCTCCATCCAATCCATAGTAGCATTACCATCATGGACTTCGCCAATTTTGTGAGACCTGCCAGTATAATACAAAACACGCTCTGTGGTAGTTGTTTTACCAGCATCAATATGAGCCATGATACCAAAGTTACGATATCTATCTAATGAATATTCGCGCGCCATCTTAAAACTCCACCCAACAATTACCAGCGATAATGAGCAAATGCTCTATTTGCCTCAGCCATTTTATGTGTATCTTCACGCTTCTTTACAGCGTTACCACGATTATTAGCAGCATCCATTAATTCAGCAGATAACCTGCCAACCATTGTACGCTCACTTCTTTTACGAGAGCTATCTATAAGCCAGCGTATCGCCAATGCTTGCGCTCTGTCTGATCTAACTTCTACTGGAACTTGATAAGTTGCACCACCCACACGGCGACTACGAACCTCAAGGTTAGGGCGCACATTCTCCAAAGCATCGTGGAAAATTTTCACAGGCTCCCCGCCAGATTTGCTCTCGATTTGATCGAAGGCACCATAAACAATACTTTCAGCCAAAGAACGCTTGCCGTCATACATAAGGCAAGACATAAATTTGGAAACAACAACATCTTTAAACTTAGGGTCGGGAATGACCTCTCGTTTTTCAGCGCGATGACGACGAGACATAGATAACTCCCCTTATTTCGGACGCTTGGCGCCGTATTTAGAACGACGCTGACGACGGTCAGATACGCCTTGCGTATCCAATGTTCCTCGAATGATATGATAGCGAACACCAGGCAAGTCTTTTACCCGGCCGCCCCGAATAAGAACAACTGAGTGCTCTTGTAAATTATGCCCCTCACCTGGGATATAACTAGTAACTTCAAAACCGTTTGTTAGCCGAACACGAGCAACCTTACGAAGCGCCGAGTTCGGTTTTTTTGGTGTGGTTGTGTAAACCCGTGTACAAACGCCGCGCTTTTGAGGACACGCCTCCATCGCAGGCACCTTATTTCGAGACACAGGACGGTTACGACCATGTCTAATGAGCTGGTTAATTGTTGGCATATGAGGCCCTTTATAACAAAAACATTTTTAATGCAAATAAAGGCTACCCTAAAGTAGCCCAAATAATTGGTAATTTCGATACCACTCGCTTGTGAAACCCATTTCAGTGTTTGGATTAATAACCCTATTTTGGTTATTGCCCCACGACCTAAAACAACAAGATTGAGCGGATAGTATTTTTTGAAAGCGAAATGGTCAAGAGTTTATTTACCATTTCGCTTTTTTTTAATAAATCTTGCCAATTAACTATGAATTAACAATCTTTACTCTTCACTTGTAGCTGCCATATCTTCATCCGCAAAGCTATCTGCTTCATTTTGCAATGCTCTAGCTTCTGATTCTGCTTTTCTGTTGGAGGCAATAAGATTATCACGCTCTGTAGCAACCCGGCGCATTTTATTTATCACAGCACCAGTTCCTGCAGGGATAAGGCGCCCTACAATCACATTCTCCTTTAATCCCTCAAGACGATCTTCACGCCCTGATACGGATGCTTCTGTTAACACACGAGTAGTCTCCTGGAAGGATGCAGCTGATATAAAGGACCGCGTTTGTAAAGATGCTTTAGTGATACCCAATAATACTGGACGCGCCACAGCAGGACGCAATTTTTCTGCTTCAGCGGCTTCATTTGCAAGCACAAATTCTTCTCGCTCTACCTGCTCACCAACAAGTAATGTTGTATCCCCGCCATCCTCAACTTCAACCTTTTGAAGCATTTGACGAACAATCACTTCAATATGCTTATCGTTGATTTTAACTCCTTGCAGGCGATAGACATCCTGAATTTCTTTCACAAGATATGCAGCCAAAGCTTCTACACCAAGAATACTTAGGATATCATGGGGCACTGGAGAGCCATCAAGCAACAAATCTCCTTTACGTACAATATCGCCTTCATTCACAGCAAGATTACGCCCCTTAGGCAATAAATATTCAACTGCTTCTTGTTCTAGGTCAACAGGTACAACACGGATCCGTCTTTTAGCTTTATAGTCTGTTCCAAACTCCACTCTGCCATCAATTTCACTAATAACCGCAAAATCCTTTGGCTTTCTCGCTTCAAACAATTCTGCCACCCGAGGCAGACCCCCTGTGATATCACGTGTTTTTGAGGATTCACGAGGGATTCTTGCAACAACTTCCCCTGCTTTTACCTCAGAGCCATTATCAACAGATAAAATAGCCCCTACTGGAAGGAAATAACGAGCTTCCATTCCGTTTGGCAGAGAAAGAACTTCACTCTCACTATCACGTAAAGTGATTCTTGGGCGTAAATTGGCTGAATTGCCAGATTGTTTAGTCTCAATCACTTCACGACTAACAATACCTGTTGTCTCATCTGCTGCTTCACGCATAGTTACGCCATCTGACAAATCAACATAATGCGCAATTCCGCTTACTTCGGTAATAATTGGGATTGTATAGGGATCCCATTCAATCAAAATTTCCCCAAGGTTAACCATTTGCCCGTCTTTTACAAATAACTTACCTCCATAAGGCAATCTATGTCTTGCACGCTCTCTATCTTGCTCGTCTAAAATTAACAATTCAGAGCTTCGCGACATGACAATTGGGCTTCCATCAGCGCCTTCTACTATGCTGACATCAACTAATTGCACCTTACCTGCGATAGATGTTTCTATTTTATTTTCTTCTGCACCTCTTTGCGCCGCACCCCCTACGTGGAAGGTACGCATTGTAAGTTGTGTCCCGGGCTCACCAATAGACTGAGCAGCAATAACACCAACCGCCTCTCCCATATTTACTGTTGTACCACGTGCTAAATCACGTCCATAACAGGCACCACAAATACCAACAGGCGCCTTACAGACAAGTACAGAGCGAATATAGGCTTGGTCAACGCCAGATTCATCAATAGCATTAAGATGGTCTTCTTGCACCATCTCCCCTTTTTTCACGAGGACTTTGTTTGTTTCAAGATCTACTAAATCATCTGCAAGATAACGACCAAGAATACGGTCTGCCAACGAATCAACAATCTCACTGCCATTAGTTGCAGGGCGAATAGTAATGCCTTCTGTTGAACCACAATCTTCAATAGTAATAATGCAATCCTGTGCAACATCAACAAGACGTCTTGTAAGATAACCAGAGTTTGCCGTTTTTAAAGCTGTGTCAGCTAGTCCTTTTCGCGCACCGTGAGTTGAGTTAAAATATTCAAGCACGTCTAAACCCTCTTTAAAGGAAGATTTAATGGGTGTTTCAATAATCTCACCTGATGGCTTTGCCATTAATCCACGCATACCAGCTAGCTGTTTAATTTGTGCTGCAGAACCACGCGCGCCAGAATGCGCCATCATCCATACAGAGTTCACAGGCTTGCCACTTTCAATCGTGGAAATGCTTTTCATCATCTCTTCAGCAACAACATCAGAGCAACGTGACCATACATCGATCACTTTATTATATTTCTCTCCTTGCGTAATAAACCCATCCAAATACTGGCTTTCAAATTCTGTGACTTGCGCTTCAGCTTCAGAGACAAATTTTTCTTTCAAGGCTGGTGTTTTCAAATCGGCGATTCCAAACGAAATGCCTGATTTACAAGCCTGGCCAAATCCTAGTGACATTAATCTGTCACAGAAAATAACCGTATCCTTCTGACCACAATGACGATAGATAGTATCAATTACATTGGTAATTTCTTTCTTCGTCATTAATTTATTTACGATATCAAAAGTAATATTTGAATTGTCTGGTAATAAATCAGCAAGTCGTGCACGCCCAGGTGTTGTATCCATTACCTTAGTTACACGCTCACCATTTTTATCAAAGGTGGCAACTCTTGCTTTAATATTAGCCTGCAAACTTACAGACCCATTATCCAAGGCAAGTAAAATTTCCTGAATATCAGCAAACGCCATACCCTCGCCCTTTTCACCATCTCTTTGCATTGTAAGATAGTAAAGACCAAGAATAATATCCTGAGATGGTACAATAATTGGCTTTCCGTTTGCTGGGCTCAATATGTTATTTGTTGACATCATCAACACACGCGCTTCCAGTTGAGCCTCAAGCGATAATGGCACGTGAACAGCCATTTGGTCGCCATCAAAGTCAGCATTAAACGCGGTGCAAACAAGTGGATGTAGCTGTATTGCCTTACCTTCCACTAATTTTGGTTCAAACGCTTGAATACCAAGCCTGTGTAGAGTAGGCGCACGATTTAACATCACAGGATGTTCGCGAATAACTTGCTCTAATATATCCCATACTTCTGGACGCTCTTTTTCCACCATTCGCTTAGCAGCTTTAATGGTGCTGGCAAGACCGTATAATTCCAATTTGGAATAAATAAAGGGCTTGAATAGCTCAAGCGCCATTTTTTTAGGGAGTCCACATTCATGCAATCTAAGTTCAGGACCAACAACGATCACAGAACGACCTGAATAATCAACACGCTTACCAAGTAAGT
Organism: Alphaproteobacteria bacterium; assembly: GCA_018666135.1. GTDB lineage: Bacteria > Pseudomonadota > Alphaproteobacteria > Puniceispirillales > Puniceispirillaceae > UBA5951. The sequence continues at coordinate 10,684 of JABJAN010000106.1, forward strand.
TTTGACGGAATCGTCCTTGCTTTCCTTTAAGCATATCAGACAGTGATTTTAAGGGGCGCTTATTAACACCACTAATAATTCTGCCTCTTCTTCCATTATCAAACAACGCATCAACAGCTTCTTGCAACATTCGCTTCTCGTTCCTGACAATAATATCAGGAGCCCGAAGCTCAATAAGTCTCTTCAAACGATTATTGCGGTTAATAACGCGGCGATATAAATCATTAAGATCTGAGGTTGCGAATCTACCACCGTCCAATGGCACTAATGGGCGTAATTCTGGCGGAATCACAGGAACAACATCCATAATCATCCATTCAGGTCGACAGCCGCTTTCTCTGAAAGCGTCTATCAGCTTCAAACGCTTAACCAGTTTTTTACGTTTTACTTCTGAACCTGTCTCTCGCAAATCAGTTCGAACGATTTCTCTTTCTGATTCAAGGTCAATAGAAGATAAGATAGTCTTAATCGCCTCAGCGCCTATTTCAGCCTGAAATGCATCATCACCATATTCATCTTGCGCATCGTAATATTCTTCTTCACTCAGCAGCTGACCTTTTTTAAGAGGGGTTAACCCTGGTTCTAAAACAACAAAATTTTCGAAATAAAGAACCCGCTCAAGATCCTTTAATGTCATATCAACCAATAAACCAATTCTACTTGGCAACGATTTCAAGAACCAGATATGCGCTACTGGTGCTGCCAAGTCGATATGACCCATTCTTTCTCTGCGCACTTTTGATAAGGTTACTTCAACACCACATTTCTCACAGATAATACCGCGGTATTTCATACGCTTATATTTACCACACAGACATTCGTAATCTCTTACAGGACCGAAGATGCGTGCGCAGAACAAACCGTCTTTTTCTGGCTTAAAAGTACGATAATTGATGGTCTCAGGTTTTTTAATTTCACCAAATGACCAAGACCTAATTAGCTCTGGAGAAGCAATTGAAATTTTGATCTTATCAAAACTTTGTGCGGATTTTAATTGGCCAAACGGGTTCATTAAATCATTCATCAAACAGACTCCTTGCGTCTTTGTGATAACGCCGGCAATGCCGGATTATTATTTATAGTCTTCAAAGCTATGCTTATGAAGCATGCCTTATTTATTATTTGTTATGATACTTCTGTATCATGAAGGTCTACGTTCAAACCAAGTGAGCGAAGTTCTTTAACAAGCACGTTGAACGATTCTGGGATACCAGCTTCGAAATCATCATCACCTCTTACGATTGCTTCATAGACTTTGGTTCGCCCAGATACGTCATCTGATTTAACAGTTAACATTTCTTGCAAGGTGTAAGCAGCACCATATGCTTCAAGTGCCCACACTTCCATCTCTCCAAAACGCTGCCCACCAAACTGTGCCTTACCACCAAGCGGCTGCTGAGTTACAAGACTATATGGTCCAATCGAACGTGCATGAATTTTCTCATCAACCAAGTGATGCAGCTTAAGCATATAAATATACCCAACAGTAACAGGTCTATCAAATTGCTCACCAGTTCTTCCATCAATCAGCCATTCTTGACCTGTATCAGACAAACCAGCCTGCTCAAGTAAATTAAGAACATCAGCTTCTTTAGCCCCATCAAAAACTGGAGTTGCCATCGGCACGCCCCTAGTAAGAAGGGAAGATTGCTCAATTACTTGATCATCATCCATATGGGCAATTGTTGCATTATATTGTTCTGCTGGATAAATCGACTTTAATCTATCCCGCAATGGAACCAAATCACGAGAGGCTTTTGCAGCATCAACTGCTTCGCCAATTTGCTTACCAAGCCCTCTTGCCGCCCAACCAAGATGTGTTTCAAGAATTTGTCCTACATTCATTCGCGATGGCACACCCAATGGATTTAGAACGATATCAACTGCTGTTCCATCATCCAAATAAGGCATATCTTCTGCTGGCATAATCCTGGAGATAACACCTTTATTACCGTGTCTTCCAGCCATTTTATCACCAGGCTGTAATTTACGTTTAACAGCCACAAACACTTTAACCATCTTCATAACGCCAGGCATTAACTCATCGCCACGTTGCAGCTTATCTACTTTATCAGAAAATCTGCCATCAAGACGTTTAATAGAATTTTCGAAATCTGTTATTTGCGCTTCAACACTTTTTTGAACAGTATCATCCTGAACAGCAATCTGACGAAGTTCTGTATTTCTAAGCTGATTAAGCCTTTCTCTGGTAAGCGTATCATTGACACCAACAGATGCAGGACCTGCGGCAACCTGTTGACCATCAAGAATAGACAACATCCTACTCGCAAATCCACGCTCTAATACAGCTTGTTCATCATCACGGTCCTTAGCAAGACGCTCAATTTCTGCTCTTTCTATGGCTCTGGCACGCTCATCTTTTTCAAGTCCACGACGAGAGAAAACACGCACCTCAACGACTGTGCCTGCGCCCCCTGGTGGCACACGCAAAGATGTATCTCGAACGTCTGATGCTTTTTCACCAAAAATAGCACGTAACAACTTCTCTTCAGGTGTCATCGGGCTCTCACCCTTAGGGGTCACCTTGCCGACCATTATATCGCCTGCATTAACCTCAGCACCAACATAAACAATACCAGCTTCATCCAAATTCTTGAGCGCTTCTTCTCCCACATTTGGAATATCTCGGCTTATTTCTTCTTGTCCTAGCTTTGTATCACGCGCCATAATTTCATATTCTTCAATATGAATAGAGGTAAATACATCATCTCGAACAATTCGCTCATTGATAAGAATTGAATCTTCAAAATTATATCCATTCCAAGGCATAAATGCGACAAGCACATTTCTTCCAAGCGCTAATTCACCATCTTCAGTAGAAGGTCCATCTGCAATGATATCGCCTTTATTAATCCTATCTCCCACCTTAACTAATGGGCGCTGGTTTACTGTTGTATTCTGGTTAGAGCGCTGAAATTTCAGCAAGCTATAAATATCAACTGGAGAAACATCATCATTACCGCTATCTTCATCTGCGCTAATAACAATACGGGTTGCATCTACTTGATCAACTAAGCCTGAACGTTTTGCAATAATGGTAACTCCTGAATCGCGCGCAACACGAGATTCCATGCCTGTCCCAACAGTAGGTGCCTCAGCTCGTAACAATGGAACTGCTTGACGCTGCATGTTTGACCCCATTAACGCTCTGTTGGCATCGTCATTTTCAAGGAACGGGATAAGCGCTGCTGCAACTGATACAAGCTGCTTTGGCGAAACATCAAAAAAATCAACGTCTTCTGGCTTTGCAAGGCTAATTTCTCCAGCCCTTCTTACAGGTATAAGGTCACCAACAATTTTGCCTGATTTATCTATTTCTGTATTTGCTTGTGCAATACCATATTTGCCTTCTTCCATAGCAGATACGTAAATGAAATTATCTGTAAGCTTGCCATTTTCAACTTTTCTGTATGGTGTTTCAATAAACCCATAGCGATTTATCTGTGCAAAAGTTGCAAGTGAGTTAATCAAACCAATATTCGGTCCCTCAGGTGTTTCAATAGGACAAATGCGTCCGTAATGCGTTGGATGAACGTCACGCACTTCAAATCCAGCCCGCTCCCGTGTAAGACCACCAGGACCAAGCGCAGATACACGTCGCTTATGCGTGATTTCAGATAATGGATTGGTTTGATCCATAAATTGTGACAATTGTGATGAGCCAAAAAACTCTCTAACAGCGGCAGATGCAGGCTTTGCATTAATCAGATCAGCAGGCATTACTGTATCAATTTCAACAGATCCCATTCTCTCTTTAATTGCCCGCTCCATTCGCAACAATCCAACACGATATTGATTTTCCATCAATTCACCAACAGAACGCACACGTCTGTTACCAAGATGGTCAATATCGTCTACCTCTCCTCTTCCGTCTTTTAGTCCAACAAGTATGCTAAGGACAGCAACGATATCTTCTTTACGCAAGATCCGCATTTCATCATCTGTCTCTTGCTCAAGTCGAGAATTTAATTTTACCCTGCCAACAGCAGATAAATCATACCGCTCTTTTTCAAAGAATAAGTTAGTGAACAGCTCATGCGCGCCTTCTAACGTTGGCGGCTCACCAGGGCGCATCACTCTGTAAATATCAACCAGTGCCTCTGCGCGGCTATTATTTTTATCTACAGCCAAAGTATTTCTTAGATTCACTGAATAATTAACATTATCTATCCGAAGGATATCTAACGCCTTCATTTTATTTAGAGCTGTGAGTGCAAGAAAATCTTCTGTTATTTCGTCACCCGCTTCTGCATGCACGATGCCTGTTGACATATCAACCACATCTCTTGCCAGAAACTTTCCAATCAAATCTTCTTCTTCAATTCGAATATATTTTAATCCAGCTTCTTCTAATTTTTTCAAGCTACGAGGCGTTAGCTTGGTGCCAACAGACACAGCGACTTCGCCTGTATCCGCATCAACAATATCCTTCTCAACTTTAGAACCACGAAGCAATTCAGCATCAAAAGGCTGTTTCCATGCATCTTTGGTTTTGATGAATTCATCAGAAAGATAATAAGTTGCCAGAATCTCTTCTCTACCCATACCATTAATTTTAGAAGGGTCAATAGTCTCCGAATTCGCCTTTGCTTCAATCATATTTGCAAGAGAACGCTCATCAGGAAGAGCCATCATAAAGGTAGTTGCTGGCAATTTACGCTTTCGGTCAATTCGAACATTCAAAATATCTTTTGCATCAAATTCAAAATCAAGCCAAGAGCCGCGATAAGGAATAATTCTAGCAGCGAATAACAATTTTCCAGAAGCGTGCGTTTTACCCTTATCATGGTCAAAAAATACACCAGGAGACCGATGCATCTGCGATACAATAACACGCTCTGTTCCATTAATGACGAAGGTGCCATTATTGGTCATAAGCGGCATGTCGCCCATATACACATCTTGCTCTTTGATATCTCTTATTGACTTGGCATCTGTATCCTCATCAATTTCCCAAATAACAAGTCTCAATGTGACTTTTAGGGCTGATGCATATGTCAAGCCACGTTGCTGACATTCTTCAACATCATATTTAGGCTTTTCAAGATCATAGGAAACAAATTCAAGCACAGCTCTGCCAGAAAAATCATTTATGGGAAATACCGATGTAAATGCTTCTTGCAAGCCGGTATCAGTTCTTTGTGATGCTGGAATTGCCATCTGCAAAAACTGATCATAACTTGAGCGCTGTACTTCGATTAGATTTGGCATTGATACAACTTCTGAGAGTTGGCCAAAACTACGACGAACACGTTTGCGGCTATCAAGAGTACTTACATTTTGTGCCATTATAACGATATCCCTTTTAAAAAAATTTACTATTGTTGATGTTTAATCAGACTATAAATCCGAAAAATAATATTTTCTTACTTCTACGTTTTTCTCACTAATATGAGTGAATAAAGCGTGCCATAACGACAGCACTTAAAAAGTAAAACGCAGTAAAGCACCAGACTGAAAACACAGTCTGATGCTTGTAATCATGTTAAGTGTTGAACAGCAATAAATTACTTCAACTCAACAGTAGCGCCAGCAGCTTCTAGCTTACCCTTGATTTCTTCTGCTTCATCTTTACTTGCGCCTTCTTTCACTGCCTTTGGAGCAGCTTCAACAAGATCTTTTGCTTCTTTAAGCCCAAGTCCAGTGATTGCTCTTACTTCTTTAATCACATTGATTTTTGAAGCGCCCACAGATGCTAAAACAACATCAAAGTCAGTCTTTTCTTCAGCAGCAGCACCTGCATCACCACCCGCCACGGCAGCAACCGCAACAGGAGCAGCAGCAGATACGCCCCATTTTTCTTCAAGAAGCTTTGCTAAATCAGCTGCCTCTAATACTGTCAACGCAGAAAGATCCTCTGCAATTTTTTCGATATCAGCCATCATGTTCTCCTTTTGGCTTTAACTTCTGATCATAGAATAAAAACACTTACCCAAGCTGGTCTGCTCGTGCTTTAACCACACGCGCCAACCCACCAACAGGTGCCGCAATAACTCCAACAACTTTGCCAGCAGGTGCTTGTAGAAGTCCAACAATCTTGCCACGCAATTCGTCCAAAGAAGGAAGCTTTGCAAGTGCAACAACCTCTTCTTTTGATAGAATTTTTCCGTCAAGACCACCGCCAACTATTTGCACCTTGTCATTGGTTTTAGCGAATTCAAAAATAGTCTTAGCTGCGGATATCGCATCAGAAGATGTGCTAACTGCAGTAGGACCAGTAAATAATTCAGCTAAATCCTCAAATTGTGTACCCTGAAGTGCTAATTTAGTGACTCTATTTTTAGTCACTTTAAAAGTCGCACCAGCGTCACGCATTTTTTGACGAAGCTCGCTGCTTTCTGCCACTGTCATACCTGTTTGATGTGTTACAACAACAGATGTTGCTGCACCAAACGCAGATTGAAGTGTTTCGATCAGTTCGGCTTTTTCTGTCCGATTCATCTGATCTTCTCCATCGTTATGGGGGTAACTCTCCCCGGTTTCACCAGAGTATGAACACACGTACATTGTCTTCATACCATTGGCCTGCCCATAGAAGCGAAAGCTAAATTTGCTATGCCCCATCTATGCAGGATATTAAGTTGGGTTTCCAACGCCTGCAGTCTTGGACAGGTTGGGAACAAACACGTTTGTTCCGCCTGCACTCCAGCACTATTTTGTGCTGGAATTCTTTACCACTCAAACAGCTTATACTTATCCAGCACTTTGAGTTGCATCAATAAAGATACCAGGGCCCATAGTTGAGCTCAGTGTAATCTTTTTGACATATGTTCCTTTAGCACCTGATGGACGCGCTTTTTGAATTGCGTCCAAAAATGCCTGTGCATTTTGAGCTATTTTATCTGCATCAAAACTTGCTTTGCCTATACCAGCATGAATTACACCAGCTTTTTCAACACGGAATTGAACCTCTCCAGCCTTCGCTGTTTTAACAGCCTCTGCAACATCAGCTGTAACAGTTCCAAGCTTAGGGTTTGGCATTAATCCACGTGGACCAAGCACTTTTCCCAGGCGTCCAACAACACCCATCATATCAGGAGAAGCGATCACCCGGTCAAACCCCTGCTCACCATTTTGGATTTGCTCAGCAAGTTCTTCTGCTCCCACAAATTCTGCTCCAGCAGCCTTTGCTTCTTCTGCTTTTGCATCTCGAGCAAAAACAGCAACGCGCATTGTTTTGCCTGTTCCATTTGGCATCGCAACAGAACCACGAACCATCTGGTCAGCATGTCTTGGGTCAACACCCAAATTAACCGATATTTCTATTGTTTCATCGAATTTAGCTTTTGCCGCATCTTTAATTATTTTAGACGCTTCTACTACTGAATAAGCTTTGTTTCGGTCAAATGACTCATAGCCTGATTTTAATCTTTTTCCTGATGCCATAATTAGCCCTCCACCACTTCAAGACCCATTGAACGAGCAGAGCCGCGAACCATCTGCACAGCACCCTTAAGGTCAATAGCATTCAGGTCTTTCATTTTTTGCTCTGCAATTTCTTCCACCTGCGCAAGTGTAACTTTGCCAGCTACGTCACGACCAGGGGTTTGCCCGCCTTTTGCAAGGCCTGCTGCTTTCTTTAAGAAAAAGCTTACAGGGGCGTTTTTGGTTGTGAAGGAAAAAGACTTATCCTGATACACTGTAATCACCACAGGTATCGGCATATTTTTCTCTAAACTATCTGTTGCCGCATTAAAGGCTTTACAGAATTCCATAATATTAACACCACGCTGACCCAATGCTGGACCAACTGGTGGGGACGGATTAGCTGCCCCGGCGGGGATGTTCAGCTTAATATAACCACTAATTTTTTTTGCCATTTTACTCTCTTTAACGCTAACGCGGTGGCTAGCTCCTGCTGGGTTGTTATATCAGATTGTTCCGCAGTTAGACTTTTTCAACCTGACTATATTCTAGCTCGACTGGTGTAGCGCGACCGAAAATAGACACAGCTACCTTTAAACGAGCCTTTTCATCATCAGCCTCTTCTACAAGACCATTGAACGACTCAAACGGGCCATCGATAACCCGAACCTCTTCACCAATGTCAAATGAAATCGTTGCCGCTGGACGCTCAACCCCTTCATCCAATTGACGCATCAATCTTTCTGCTTCCGCATTTGTAATTGGCACTGGCTTACCTTTACCACCAAGGAAGCCTGTCACTCTTGGCTGCGATTGCACGAGCGACCAAGATGCATCTGTTAGTTCCATTTTTACAAGAATATATCCTGGAAAAAATTTACGCTCTGCTTGTACCTTGGCACCGCGGCGCATTTCAACATATTCTTCTGTAGGCACAAGCACGTCTTCAATCATATCATCCAGACTGTTGGACACTGCCTGTTCTAAAATCGCCTGCTTCATTTTTTTCTCAAACCCAGAAAAAACATGAACTACATACCAGCGTTTTGCCATAATTTTTGTATCCCTTACAAAGCGCCTAAATTACGAGCCTAAACCAAGCAACAATTGAACAATGTTTGATAACACTGCATCTACTAGCAAGAAAAAGATAGCTGCGATGGTTGCCATCGCAAACACGGTAAGCGTTGCAATCCCTGTCTCACGCCTAGAAGACCAAGAAATTCTGGATATTTCTTGTCTTACTTGGCGGACAAATTGTGCGGGAGAAGTTTTTGCCATACTCTTAAAGCCGATCATCAATCTTGCTACAACATTCAATGCTTTAAAGAAGCACCTGTCTCACGTCCAAACACCAGACAGACGGATCTATCCAGTGAAAAAATCTTAAACGAGATGCCAGATACCATTTATCCTCATAAAATGCAAGATTAAAAAACATATTTTAATTAAATATAGGTGAAAAAAATTTCACTATATTAGCTCCTATTTATTACCTCATATTTATTCATCTTATACTCCTGCAATGCCCGCTAGACTAGTTGCCTGTTATTTTGCAATCAGCTCAAGCTGAACGGTAAGCCTAAAATAGTGATTAAGATACAGGTTTCAATCTGCTATTCTAAAATATCTATATCGGCGCCATCGCAGCTTTAGGTAGATCCCTGCTGCACTAAAAATTATCAATGGCAGCAGCATCTGTAATATTGCTGCGATACCTAATGCCTGCCTGCTCGCATTTGCTGCTAGCGTAACAGCTTCTGTTGTTAGCGTTAAAAAATGACCATTTCCAGCAAAAATTGTTGGAAGATACAGGGCGCAGCTAACCGCAAATCCAATGCTAAATGCTGTTATAATCGGCACAGCAAGCATTGGCATCTTAACCCTCCATAATATGGCTAATTTTCCTAGTCCCAAACTCGCGCCCATTAGCTCATATCTAATATCGAACCTACGCCATATTGGTCCAAGGGTAAGTAAAATATAAGGAAATACGAATAGATAATGTGCCCAAATTACTGTGAATAATAAGCCATCTATATTTAGCCAAATGATCAATATCTGCATTCCAAATAAGAACCCTGCTTGAGGTAATAACAAAGGAACATAGATAAAAAAGTCTGTTATTTTTAAGACTGGTTTATGCGGAATCTCCAGCCAAATAATGGCTGAAATTAGAGCAAGCATTGAAACAGTAAAACCAATTATGAAACTGTTTAAGGCAAGGCTTACATAAGTATTATACCCATTTTCCCATGCTGAAACGCCCCATTTTTGAGGAAGCATATTAGGGAAATACCAAATATCTGCAAATGCCCATATAGCAGCTGATAACAACCCCAAAATACCAATTAATAAAATCAAAGCAGCACTAAACAAAACCCCTATTTGAACCAATTTAGCGATTCTCCAGCCAGAAGAAAAACGTACACCGTAAAAGCTAAATAAACGAAATATATAGCCAACCCCCCATCCAAATAAAAGCCAGATACCACAGCAAAAAGTAGCTATTATAAGTAAGTAAACAGACCCTGCGGCAGCAAAAAACTGGGGTTCTATTTCAGGTTCTTGGTACCAGGAAAATATTTTAACAGCTAACGGAGCTGGCGTTGATGGCGCTAATATTAATGCCATATCAACAACAGACACAGCAAAACAAAGAACAATTAACACACATAATCTCAAGCGCACAGCAATTAACGGATGGATAAAATGAAACCAGCTTGACACAGGACCATATCCAAGAGAGCGCGATATTTGACCATAACCAGAAATATTAGTTTGTTTAAGAATTGCAAAACCAACCAGCAATAAAAACGGCAGCTCCTTTACAACAAGACCTAACACTAGTGAGAAACCATATAAATCAGGTACAATATTTAAATTGGCTGGTGTTTGCCACCCTGTAAGCCAAGGAGAAATTATTCTAAACCACCAGCCGCTTGGTTGGATTAAGAATAATATGCCAACCGCCATGGTTACATGCGGAACAGCAATAAGAGGCGCTATAACTTTTCTCAACCAATAATGATAAGAAAAATGCTGGCTATATATTAGTATAAAAATACAAAGCCAATAAGCGATAAAAGTCGAAAACAAAGCTGTAAATATACTAAGCCATATAGAATGCAGAAAACCAGCTCTGCTAACAAGATGCCCTATTATGTCGAACGTAAAATCTGATTTCCCATAGAGTGGGAACCATCCAAAAGCAGGAAGAAACACACCTGCTAGCCCAGCGCATACAGGCACCATGCAAACAGCAATAATACTCCACTTTACCATTTGAAACAAAGACAGCTTGGGCTGACTATTAGCACATAAAATTTATTAACCACCAGCAGCATATCTTTTTTGCCATTCTTCTTCAATTAGTTTCACCCAGCTTGGATGTGGCTCTGGAATAATTTTTTGCAGCTGCTCAACCGAAACCATCGATGGGTGTTGAGGCAGAGAACTAAATTCGCGCCTCCATTCATCTGGCAGAAGGTCAAGATCTAATACTGTAGGATCCCCCCACATTTTTATATTTGCTTTATATAATTGCGCCTCAGGTGATAATAAAAAATTAGCTGTGATTTTAGCTGCTTCTGGGGCATCTGCATTAAACGGGATAGCAACAAAATGAACATTACTAAGTGCGCCTTTATCAAAGATAAAACTTTTAATAGTTGCTGGTAAAATACCCTGCTCAACACCTAATGCAAACTCAGCTGGATTAAATGCCATCGCAAAGGCTATTTCCTTATCACCTAGCAATCTAACTAAATGCGAATAGTTTGACGGAAATATTTTCCCAGATCTCCATAAGTAGGGATGAAGGTCATCTAACCATTGCCATAAAGGGGCAAGCAGCTCAGATGCGTTTACCTGATTTGTATTTTGATATAGAGCCATCTGATCTTCAATCAACTCAAACAAAACTTGTTTCAAAAAACTGGTTCCAGTAAAATCTGGGGGCTGCGGATATGCAAATTTACCAGGATTATTTTTTATCCAATTTGCTAATTTATTAGCAGAATTTGGAACTGTATCTACAATTTGGCTATCATACCCAAAAACAAACTGTCCTCTTCCCCATGGTGATTCAAGCCCGTTTGTGGAAACGCCAAAATCAGATATTATATCTGGCATTTTTTCACTATTTACATATCTGAAAGAAGGTAATTCAAATGCCCAACTGTCTTTTTGTAACAGACCTGCATTTATCATTCGTGAAAAATTTTCTCCATTCACCCAAAGTAAGTCTACAGACCCATTTTCTGTCTTTCCTGCAACTTTTTCTGCCAGAATTCTAGAAACTGCCTGTGATGTATTCGTTAATTTTATATGTTTTAATCTAATGCCATAGCGTTCATCAACCTGACGTGCCACCCATTGAATATAGTTATTTATAGCTGGCGATCCTCCCCAAGCATTAAAGGATACTTCCTGCCCTAATGCTTTTTCCTCCAGCATTTCATATCCATGATCCTCAGCAGCAGATACAACAGAAATAGAACAAACAACTAGAGTCATACAAAACCCAATTGCTAATAAAAGACGGGGAAAAATCTTATGAATAAATATGCCCATTCGAAAAAAATTCCTTAAAAAAATTTCTTGAATAATATTCCTTGAATAATATTCCTTGAATAACACCCTTTGCATTGATGATATATTACTTCTAATATTGTGGATAATAACTATGGATAATAATAAGGAGAAATCGATGCCTTTTATTACTTCAGATATTATACAATTTCTATTAATTTGATAGCTTTTTCTATAAAATGGCTAATTCAATAGAAAGGAAGGAGTAAAAAAATTAATCATGTTTAATTTAAAAAATGTACAATTAAGTTTTTCAGAAAAACCCTTATTTTCCTCCTTTAATCTATCAATAAAAAGAGGAGAAATTCGTCTGTTGCAAGCTGAAAGTGGTGCTGGAAAAACATCCCTTCTTCGTTGGATAGCTGGCATTCCAGATACAGGTTTAGTGGCTAAGGGAGCTATTTTTCTAAATGGAAAGGATATAACATATGTACCTGCTGAGAAACGAAAAATAGGTATTTTATTCTCAGAACCGCTTTTATTTCCGCATCTTTCAATTGCGGAAAATCTTGGCGTAGGTCTTGCGTCCTCTGTGCGCGGCAAACAGCGTAAAGAAATAATTAAAAATAGCTTAAACAAGGCAGGGCTCTGTGATTTAACCACACAAGATCCCTTAAGCCTATCAACAGGGCAGCAGGCACGAGTTGGCTTACTAAGGGCCATTTTGTCTGAGCCAGAATTACTTTTGTTAGATGAACCTTTTTCCAGCTTAGATGAGGACGTTCGAGAAAGTATGATTACATATGTTCTATCAGAAATAAAAAGACTGAATATTCCAGTATTAATTGTAAGCCATGACCCGCGGGACCATCTTTTGAGCACTAATCCTGTGACCAGATTCACATAATCTTTGTTCACATAATCTTTGTTCACATTAGCTATATTCACATTAGCTATATTCACATTAGCTATATTCACATTAGCTATATTCACATTAGCTATATTCACATGGTCTTATAAAACATCATTAAGTACGCTAAAATATATGGAACGATTAATGCCTACCCTTCAGCTTTTCCGAATACACCAAGTTGCACGTCATAATCAGCTGCAATTTCATAATCTGGGTCATCATCACTATCAATCAGCAGCTGCCCAGAACGCCTTAGTAGCTTGTGACAATCTCTGGTAAGATGTCGTAATTTTACCGTTTTGCCAGCTTCATTATATTTATGGGCAATATCTTCAATTGCTTGAAGTGCAGACTGATCAACAACTCTGGATGATGCAAAATCAATTACTATTACCTTGGGATCATCTTCAATTTGAAATAATTCACGAAACCCAGCGATCGATCCGAAAAATAATGGTCCTCTTATTTCATATACCAAAGCTCCCTCTTCACGAATAGAGGGACGCTTAGAAGCACTAATCTGTTTTGCAGCGTTCCACGCATAGACCAAGGCTGATAAAATCACTCCAACAATCACCGCAATTGCTAAATCTGCTATCACTGTAACAATTGTGACAATGATAATTACTAACGCATCTGATTTTGGCACTTTAAATAATGTTTTTAGTGAAGACCAAGCAAAGGTACCAATCACCACCATAAACATGACACCCACAAGCGAGGCAACTGGTATCTGCTCAATTAGAGAAGAGGCAAATAAAATAATCACAAGCAAAAATAAAGCAGCAGCAATACCAGCAATACGTGTTCGCCCACCTGATTTTACATTGATCATCGATTGCCCTATCATGGCACAACCGCCCATGCCGCCTAAAAATCCAGTTGCAAGATTAGCCGCTCCTTGCGCTACACATTCTTGAGATGCACCGCCTCTCTGTTCAGTCATTTCTCCAACTAGATTTAATGTCAGCAAACTCTCAATAAGACCAATAGAAGACAAAATCAGTGCATAGGGTAATATAATAATCAAAGTTTCTAATGAAAAAGGTACATATGGGATTTGAAATGTGGGAAAGCCACCTGACAGGCTAGCTAAATCGCCCACTCTAGTAACATCCAAATTAAACATAATTACAGCACCACTAACCAACGCAATTGCTGCAAGCGGCGCTGGTATAAGCTTTATAAGGCGAGGCATCAGCCAAATAATACCCATAGTAAGACCAACAAGTACTAAGGTAATCATTAATTCGGTGCCACTTATCCAGCTTTTTTCGCCAGTATCAGACACAGCATGAAATTGTTCTAATTGTGCCAGTCCAATCACAATCGCAAGCCCATTTACAAAGCCGAGCATAACTGGATGCGGCACCATACGAATGAATTTACCCCACCTTAATAACCCTGCAATAAGCTGAATGATTCCCATCAAGACAACTGTTGCAAAAAGATAATCAACTCCGTGCTGACTTACCAATGATACCATCACTACCGCTAATGCGCCTGTTGCACCAGAAATCATGCCTGGGCGACCGCCTATCAGTGCCGTAATCAGACCAACAATAAACGCAGCGTATAATCCAACTAATGGCGCCACCCCAGCAACAAAAGAAAAGGCAACAGCCTCAGGAACAAGCGCTAGAGCAACTGTTAAACCTGATAACAGATCAACAAATATCTGCCTCTTTGAGAGATATTGAGGTATTGCAGATGAACCTGCACCATAAAGATAAACAGTGAAAGCAGAGGGAATAGACATATTTAAATTTCAATTTCTATTTAAGCTAAAAAGCCTCATCTCGCAAAAACATCCACAAGATTTGGATGCATGTTTTTATTTCGACTATGAAAAAAGCCACCGGCTTTCTTTTCCGGCGGCTTTTAATTAGTGGCAGGAGTGGAGGGGCTCGAACCCCCAGCCCCCGGTTTTGGAGACCGGTGCTCTACCAATTGAGCTACACTCCTATAACTCTTATTCAAACAACAAAAAAAGAGGCAAATTGCCTCTCTATTTAATCTATTTA
>JABJAN010000107.1 GCA_018666135.1 Alphaproteobacteria bacterium
AATTACTGCTGCCAGCTGTACCACAAATTGTCTAGCGCCAATTATCAAAGTAATTCATGAAGAAATAGGGATTAAACATGGCTCTATTACAACGATACATGATGTAACCAATACACAAACAATCGTGGATAGACCATCGTCTGATACACGGCGTGCACGCTCTGCTTTAAATTCGCTGGTGCCAACATCAACTGGCTCAGCAACTGCAATTAGTCTTATCTACCCTGAGTTAAAAGGAAGACTAAATGGTCATGCGGTACGCGTACCATTACTTAATGCATCTTTAACAGATTGTGTATTTGAGGTAGAACGCAATACATCTGTTGGCGAAGTTAATGACTATTTAAAATCATGGGCTGATGGTGCTCTTAGCGGCATTCTTGGATATGAAGAACGACCATTGGTTTCCGCTGATTACCTAAATGACACACGTTCAGCTATTATAGATGCGCCGTCAACAATGGTAATTAATAATACTCAAGTTAAAATATATGCCTGGTATGATAATGAATTTGGATATGCCTGCAGATTAGCAGATATTCTACGCTATCTATGCAAGCAAGGTTGGTAATATAATCTTAATGAGCCAGATGCAAAATTACGCAAATTCTTTTTCATCTTATATTTCCGTTACATTCGCGTATTGGAGCTTTATGCTCACAGATGGCGCTTTACGTGTGTTGGTATTATTTCATTTCCATCTGCTCGGCTTTTCTGCAATCGAACTTGCAACTATGTTTTTGCTTTATGAATTTATGGGTATGGTCACCAACTTTTTTGCGGGCTACCTTGCCGCAAGATTTGGACTTAGTTCTACCTTATATTCTGGACTTGTCCTGCAAGTAATTGCCCTTTTAATGTTAGCTATATATTCAGAAGAGCGTCTTTCTAGTATCGGGCTAGCAGGCTTTTCACTTTTCTATGTAATAATCGCACAAGGTATATCAGGGATAGCAAAAGACCTTACAAAAATGAGTGCTAAAAGTGCCCTTAAATGGTTTATTCCAGATAGCGATGGCGCTTTATTCAAATGGGTTGCGGTTCTGACTGGCTCTAAAAATGCGATAAAGGGGTTTGGATTTCTGCTAGGTTCTGGGCTTTTAGTCTTCGCAGGTTTTGCCGGCGCATTATGGCTATTGGCAGGGTTATTATCGCTGGTATTAATATCATTATTAAAAATTATGCCAAAAAATCTAGCCCCTAAAAATAAGCAAGTTAAGATTCATCATGTCTTTTCCCCTTCCGCTGAAATAAACTGGTTATCGGCTGCTAGGCTATTCCTATTTGGTGCCCGTGATGTTTGGTTTGTGGTTGGTATACCAATCTTTTTTTACTCTATTTTATCTGATGGTAGTGCCGAGCAAAATAAAATTGCTTTTTTTCAAATTGGTTTTTTTATGTCCTTTTGGATAATGTTTTATGGGGGTATACAAGCTCTTACACCTCGAATTCTAAAGGCTGCGAAGCGTCCATTCAGT
Source organism: Alphaproteobacteria bacterium (assembly GCA_018666135.1). Lineage (GTDB taxonomy): Bacteria > Pseudomonadota > Alphaproteobacteria > Puniceispirillales > Puniceispirillaceae > UBA5951. The sequence goes on from JABJAN010000107.1 coordinate 1,479, forward strand.
CAAATTGTTAAACTAACCAGTGTAGCTATATTACTACTGACGATAATTTTATTGATGTTAACCGTGATTATTACAATGAACCTAATTTCTGAATTTGCATATTTTAATGTAATCGTAATTAGTCTTTTTGTATTTGGCTTTGTTTTTGCTATTGCATCATCCCTACATTCCTATCTAATCCTTGCTTTTAGTGGCGCAGAGCGGGTGACACTGGATGTTGGGTTTTACTATATGTCTAATGCTACAGGCAGATTGATTGGTACTTTTTTATCAGGAGCAAGCTATCAATTTGGCGGATTAACTGCGTGCCTTGCTTGTGCTACATTAATGTGTTTATTCAGCTGGCTACTTACCTTTCCACTGATCAACATCACTAACTCAAAATAAGGCTTTTAAATGTTATTAGAACTTGCAAAATCTCTTATTCCAGATGTTCAATTAGCTGGTGATGCCATAATGAAAATTTATCATCAGCAAAAAGAGTTTCAAATAAAACAAGATGGCTCTCCTGTCACAGAGGCTGACCTTGCAGCAGAAAAAATCCTGCTTGCTGCTCTGAAAAAAGCAAAAAATGATGTGCCTATTATTTCTGAGGAAAATTCACAAAGCCATTCGCTAGCGCCTGCTGAGGCATTTTTTTTAGTGGACCCACTTGATGGAACTAAAGAATTCTTGAAGGCAGATGGGTCTGGAAGTTTCACAGTCAATATAGGATTTATTCGAAATGGATGTCCTGAAATGGGAATTATTCTTGCTCCTGCATTAAACCGTTTATTTATAGGAGCGCGTGAAGAAGGGGCATTTGAATTAATTAATGGCTGTTTCGAGCCACTAACACCCCGCACACTTCTAGAATCTGAACGCATTGCAATTGCTAGTACCTCCCACCGCGACAACCAAACAGATAACTGGCTTAGTGCTCATAACGTAACCCATACCATTCGGGCAGGCTCTTCTGTAAAATTTTGTTTAATCGCAAGTGGTCAAGCAGATTTCTATCCAAGGTTTGGTCCGACAATGGAATGGGATACAGCAGCAGGAGATGCCATTTTACGTGCTGCAGGCGGCATGACGTATAGCAGCGATGGTTTGATTTATAAATATGGGAAAGCTGCTTATAAAAACACACCTTTCATTGCTAAGGCGCAGCCATCATCAGGCTAAACTATTTTACTTAATTTGGTCATAGTTTCAGCAAAATAGCGCTTTAATTAGAGATAAGGATAGATATTGATAACGATCTAGCCTTTTTTTAACTGGTGCCCTTGGAAATGAAACAATCTACCTTATGGCTTTACGCTAATATAATATGTGCTTTTATATTATTAGGATTTGCACTTATTTAATATTTATTCTAGTTGCGATGGATATCCGTCTGCTCTCAAATCAGTGTCGAGCGCATCTTCAAGTAGCTTAACTATTTGAGTAGATTGTGCCTGCCCTCCATAGCTATTTTTGCCTTCTTCAAAAATTTGTTTTACCTTTTCTACAAGGTTAAGAGGTACGCCAAATTCTTGCGAGAACTGGCTTGCAAAGCCTAAATCTTTTAATGCTAAATCCATTGTAAATCCAACATTATAACTTCCATTGAGAATCAGTTGCCCTTCTGTTTCATGAACAAATGAATTGCCAGAAGATGCCGCAATTACTTGCCATGCTGTATCCAAATCAATTCCACCTTTTTGTGCAAGCATCAAAGCCTCGCCATCTGCTACAAGATGAATAAATGCAAGCATATTAGTAATAACTTTGATAACTGCAGCAGAGCCAAGTGGACCAATGTGAAAGATTTTATTTCCCATTGCTTGCAAAGCAGGGTAATGCAGCTCAAACAATGCCTTATCGCCACCAGCTAACATGGTAATCTCTCCCCTTGCAGCAAGGTGAACTCCTCCTGTAACGGGTAACTCAAGCATTTCCACATTATAGTTTTTCGCCATTTCAGAAAAATTAATGACATCCTCTCTACTGATTGTGGACATCTCAATCCAGCTAGCACCTGCTGCCATTTTAGGAAGGCATTTTTGCATTACCTGTCTTGAAATAGCAGGGGATGGCAGACAGGTTATTATATGATCTACATTTTCAGCTAATGCTTCACCATCAGGTGCAATCATTGCCCCTTCGGCCTGTACTGGCTCGCATAAAGCCTCATCTTTATCAAATATAGTTAATGAAAATCCTGATTTTAAAAGGCTTAATGCAAGCTTGCCACCCAAATTTCCTAATCCAATAAATCCATAATGCATTTTTGATAACCGTCCTATACGAAATGCCTTTTATTACACGAATGGCAAATCAACTAATTTTGCTTCTTTTAACCCAGCCTCAGTTTCGATCATTATATGGTCACCTGCAACAACTTCTCTGGACACAAGTGCAAATCCAATTACGCGTTCTAACTTATATGACCAAGTTCTGTTAGTAAGGCTGCCAACTTGTTTTTCTTTATGGGTTATCGGCATCCATTCAAAAATAGGAGAGCTATTAGATGTCTCATCCTCAAAGACAGCCCCTAACTGATAGCGCTTGGGTCCTTCTTGATGGATTTTCTTTAAAGCAGACAATCCAATAATATCCCCTTCTAAGGATAAATCCACATAATCACCAAGTCTTATTTCAAATGGATTAGTGAGATGGTCAGTATCTCCGCCAAAGGATAAAAGACCACTTTCAACTCTCTCACTCAAATTTGGGCATCCGGCACTAATGTCATATTTCTTGCCTGCTTCTTTAATATAATTCCATAATTTTGTGCCCTTTGTTTTATCAAGCAAATAAAATTCAAATCCACCTTGCTTAGAATAACCAGAACGAGCTACGAGGATAGGAATGCCGTCTATTTCAAAATGTTTAAACCAGAAAAATTTAAGATCTTTTACCCATTCACCGCATATATCTGCAACCAGCATTTCCGCCTTAGGTCCTTGTATTGCAAGTGGGGCAGCTGATGGCTCACTAATCTCAACGTCCAGTTGACGCTCATCATTGATTGTCCTAGCCCATAACCAAACATCACTATCCGCTATAGAAAACCAAAAACAATCTTCATCTATCTTTAGTAAAACTGGGTCATTAATAAGAACCCCAGAATGATTACATAAAGGGATATATTTGCCTTGTCCTATTCGCATATTCGAGATGTTTCGTGGACATAGGATTTGGGCTAATTTTGCAGCATCTCTTCCTTTTAATTGAACCTGACGTTGAACAGCCACATCCCACAAAGAGACCCCATTAATTAATCGCCAATATTCCGCTTCTGGATTGCCAAAACTCGTTGGTAGAAACATTGAATTATACAAGGTGAATGAGGCAACACCATCATCAATGGTAGATTGATAATAAGGGGAACGTAGCGTACGAGCAGACGGAGAAATAGATATCATTTTACCCTCACTAACTTTAATTTTTTGTGTTTATTCCAAATAAGAATTCAAAAAATTTTTTATTCTAGCTAGAGCAGATTTAGCGTCTAACTTACGACCAAATAAGAGGTAAAAAGTCGTAAATTAGATATTAACCATCACTGATGCGTAAACCGATGCCTGAAATAAGGGAATTTTCATTAAATTTTACTCTAATTTGAAGCAAGATATTATTTAACTTTCTGATTAACCTGTTGCCTTGGGCCAGTATAGACTGGGATATCAAACAAAGTAGGTTCTGTAAAAGTGGTAGGACATTTATCTAAAATCTGGTCATATAAAATGGCACGTCCACGAATGGATTGTGTTTTTTCTGCTTCCATAAAAACACCATAACATCCTGGATTGCAGTAAAATATCGAACCCACCTGATTTTTCATATGTTGCGTTGAGCCATCTGTTAATAAAATTTGCTCTTTTTCTAAAATACCTGACATTACATGACAAATGTCTGTATCGTGTATCGTCCGCGTGTAAGTATCAATTTTAAATTTCAAGGGCATTCCAACATACTCATCCCCATATTTATCTTTTCTGTAGGACCATCTATCTTTGGAAAATTTTTGCGGTTGCCCTGTAAGACAGGTTATAACATCCCAACTATTGTCACTCTTTACATTATAAAAATATGCCCCTTTTTCATCTTCCATACCACGACATTCGTCCAACTGCGCTTCAATATCGTTAGCTTTGTTAAACCAGCCTAACGCATGAATAGGGTACCCATCCATAGCATAGCCTATCGGGCGCTTCTTCTGTTCAACATGGACTATGCCTAACTCTTCAATTAAGCAAATCGGAGCGATATGATAATGGTAGTCGTCACCACGACCTGCATGACCACCACACTTATCTAATTCGCCTGCAGTAAGTGTGCTTGGTCTTTTTCCTGTTTCTGGATTAACTGGTCCTTGCGTAGCAGGATCAAATATTGGCACACCATTAACAGCAACACCAATAGCGCCTGCATCAACAGATGTAGGCTTTTCTGCTTTTTTAGGAGTTCGTGTAATGTTATATTCATATTGATGTAATCTTGGAAATTGCTGGTTAGTAGCTATTATCCCATGCATCAAGATATGAGATTCATCCGGAAAGCCATTTGCCCTAAAAGAAGCTGACCTAGAATTACATTTCAGATTAGAAACCTCATCCGTATAACAAGCATCATCACATAAGCAAGAAGATACTTCATGCGCATGGGAGTAAGACACTGATAGAAAAGTCACTATGAAAATGAAAATTGGCATAAGATTTTCTCTCTTTTTTGATGAAAAAACAGTAATTATATTAATATAATTTGTGATACAAATTACACTAGAATTATATAACATAAATATGGGAAGTTAATGCGTGTTTTCATTAATAGCTCCCTTCTAACATTGATTTTAAAGGCTGCTAATAAATGGATGATTTCACCTGGAAAGATCCTCTATTAACCCTGGACCAATTGAGCGAGGATGAAAGGCTGATACAGCGCTCTGCTGCTCAATTTACAGAAAAAAAACTAGCGCCATATTTATCATCCGCCTTTACAGAGAATGGGCTTGCTAGGCAAGGATATGAGGCAATAGGAAATGCGGGGTTATTTGGCGTGACACTCCCACAAGAATATGGAGGAGCCAGTGCCTCTTACATATCTTATGGTCTAATAGCAAGAGAAGTGGAAAGATTGGATTCAGGTTTTAGATCCATTCTTTCTGTTCAATCTTCACTTGTGATGTATCCTATTTTTAAATTTGGATCAGAATGGCAAAAACAAACCTACCTCAAAAAACTAGCAACTGGTGCGTTAATCGGATGCTTTGGTTTAACAGAGCCTGATGCTGGATCAGACCCATCTAAAATGAGAACAACCGCAAAAAAAACAGCTGACGGATATCTCCTAAATGGCAGCAAAACATGGATTTCAAATGCGCCAATTGCAGATTTATTTATCATTTGGGCGAAATTAGAAGAAGAAGGAGGAGCTATCCGTGGGTTTGTTATCGAGCGCGGGACAAAAGGACTTGATACAGAGAAAATAGACGGAAAAATGTCTCTGCAAACAGCCGCTACTGGCTCCATTTATCTTAATGATGTGGCGGTCAGCGAGACTGCTATTTTACCTGAAGCTATTGGTCTTAAAGGACCTTTTTCTTGTTTGAATCTTGCTAGGTACGGAATATGTTGGGGCGTTATAGGCGCTGCCGAGGATTGCTGGATTAAAAGTCATAGCTATGGCATGCAACGCACGCAATTTGGTCGACCTCTTGCTGGAACTCAGCTTTATCAACAGAAACTTGTCAATATGCAAACAGAGATAACGCTTGGCTTACAAGGGTGCATTCGTTTAGGAGAATTATTAGACGAAGGCAGAGCCTCACCAGAAGCTATCTCTTTATTAAAACGAAATAATTGCGAGAAAGCATTAACAATAGCCAGAAACGCGCGCGATATGCATGGTGCAAATGGCATCCAGCAAGACTATCAAATCATGCGTCACCTTACAAATCTTGAAACAGTCAACACCTATGAAGGTACAGCAGATATTCACATGCTTATTCTAGGCAGAGCACAAACAGGTATCCCTGCATTTTAGTATTATAAAATGTTGAAAAAAAAACTGTTTCGGCTGTAAATTAGGATTTACTATTTTCTGTCATTATTTTTTCAAATGAATCAAAAAATGCCTTAGCTAATTTGCGAGATGTACTTGTGATGAGTCTGCTTCCGAGCTGAGCGATTTTTCCGCCTATTTCTGCTTTTGCTTCATATTTTAATAAGGTTGTATCACCCTCATCAATTAATTCAACTTCAGCTCCGCCTTTTGCAAAACCCGCGATTCCGCCCTCGCCTGCTCCAGTGAGAGTTAAACCACTAGGCGCGTTTGATGTGTTCAAAACAACGGATCCGCTAAACTTTGCTTTAATTGGTCCAATTTTCAAAAGCACTTTAGCGCTATATTCATTCTCTGCAGTTAGAATTAATTCTTCACACCCTGGGATACAATCTTTCAGAATTTCAGGGTCTATTAATTTAGCAAACACATCGTCGCGCTTACCAGGAATGATAATTTCATCACTTAATTCCATTCAATATTTTCCTCTACACAACAATGGAGTTACACTTTTAAAACTGGTTATTTGGTTACTTTCGCAAACAGTATACACCGTACCCAGCCTATTTTTTTAGATGACCTCACATGCATCCGTAAAATCTAGCCGTTTAGCTCTAGGTCGAAGCTGGTCATGTTGTCCATACCCTAAATTAAGTAACATAATCGAGCGCCAGTCTGTATTTTTATAAAATGCGTCATCCGCAAGAAGATTATTAAATCCATTTATAGGACCACAATCAAGACCAACCGTTCTGGCTGCCATTATTACATAGCCAGCCTGAAGCCAAGATAATTCTCTTGCCACTTTATCTCTATCTTCTTTTGACTGTGCTTCTACTTTTGAGACGTCAATATGAGGCGCCAAAACAGGTATATGCTTAAAAAATGACACATCATAAGCGACAATCACCGTTACAGGAGATGAACTAATCTTATGGCGGTTTCCCTCAGCAGCTACTTCCATTAACTTACTCTTTGCTTCCTTAGACTTAACGAAGGAAAGGCGCATGGGACAATAATTATTTGCCGTCGGTGCGAGTTTAGCAAGCTCATAAACATGACGAAGCGTTGCTTCATCAATTTTTTGATCAGAAAAAGCGCGGTGTGTTCTGGCTTCTATAAATAATTGATTTTCAAAATCAGCTAAATCCATAATAATATCTCGTTTCTACCTTATGTTTCAAATTTTTTCTTTATTGAGAGCTAAGGTGATCCAACTCTAGCACCTCACCTAGATGATATTTTTTAACCCTTTATAATGCCTGCAGCGCGAAAAAGCTCATATTCTTTTCAGCCTATACGCACCGAGGTATGAATTTAATCTGTGGGAGCGTTAACACGTCTTCTAATCTATTTAAGCCAACAAAAGCAATATTGTTTTTGTCAATTTAGAGATCAGTGAGGTAATTTCAACCGTTGTACATTTGGCATTAAAAATAACATCTAATAAGACAGAGATTTAATTTCTGCATCTGGACAACATTCAATTCTGCGTCTTTCGATTTTGATTACACCCCCACACCCGTATCTGACAGTGTCTTGGAAGCATATCTGTTAGGCACACCTGCATAGCTCATCCTACATAACCAGTAACCCTACAAAATCAGGGATTATACTGTTTATTTTTTAACCTGCCTACCAGCGCCTATCTATGCTGTATGATAGGTCACAAAATATAATAATATTATTGTTTTTAACCCAATCAGCAGATAAGCCCTTTATTATTGATAAGATTGGTTTATCATCCATATGATTTAGGCATTCCTAAAATTTTTTCCCCTATATAGGATAAAATCATATTTGTTGAAATAGGTGCGATTTGATATAATCTTGTTTCTCTATATTTTCTTTCAACATCATATTCCTCTGCAAAACCAAACCCACCAAATGTTTGTAAACATGCCTCTGCTGCCATCCATGAGGCATCTGCTGCAAGTAATTTTGCGATATTTGCACTCTCTCCGTCATTTATACCACTATCGAATTTATCTGCTGCGTTATGCACCATTAACTCAGCAGCCTTCATATGTGCATAAGATTTTGATATCGGAAACTGAACACCCTGATTTTTCGTTATAGGGGCATTAAACAAAATGCGATTATTTCCATAATTACATGATTGATTAATAAACCATTGCGCATCGCCAATACATTCAGCTGCAATCAAAATACGCTCCGCATTCATGCCAGAAAGAATATATTTAAAACCCTCCCCCTCATTGCCAATCAAGGCATCTTGCGCCACTTCCAAACCTTCAATAAAAATTTCAGTTGTTGAATGATTAACCATTGTTCTAATCGGTTTTATTTGGATTTGCTTATCATTTACCTTACGCAAATCTATTAAAAAAACAGACAGACCATCCGTCTTTTTGGTGACCTGCTCAATTGGAGTAGTGCGCGCCAAAAGCATTAATAAGTCTGAATATTCAGCTCTCGATGTCCATATTTTCTGCCCATTTATTAGATAACCTGAATCTGTTTTCTTAGCGAAGGTTGTAAGCGAAAGCGTGTCTGTGCCAGAATTCGGCTCTGTTACGCCAAAGGCTTGCAAACGAATATCACCTGATGCAATTCCAGGGAGATATTTTTGCTTTTGCGCAGGAGTACCATATTTCAATAAGGTGCCCATAATATACATCTGGGCATGACACGCAGCTGCATTTGCCCCATTATAATGTATTCTTTTAAGAATCTCTAAAGCCGCACGAAGACTAATTTCAGATCCCCCAAATTCGGTTGGAATCAATGCAGCAAGAAATCCAGTACGTGTTAATTTCTCTACAAATTCAGACGGGTAAGCACGTTGTCTGTCAAGCTCTCTCCAATATCCCATTGGAAATTCTGCGCAGATAGCATCAATGCCAATATGAATATCATTTATTATCTGCTCATATTCACTCATATTAAATTAGCCAAATTCAGCTGTTGCTGCTCTTGCTTTAAACTCAGCATAAATTTTTCTTCCCGATGTCTCAAGCAAGGATAATTTATTAACTAAATCTGCAAATTTCAGTTGTCCATCTTGCTTCATTATATCACCTTCAATAATGACAGTATCTACATTACCTGGGTGAGCATAACATACAACAGAATGAAGTGGATTGAAGCTGTTTTTCAAATTTAAATCAGTGTTTCTAAGAAAGGTAATGTCTGCTCTTTTGCCAACTTCCAAAGACCCTGTTATTTTATCTAATCTGAAATCTTTTGCCCCATTTAAAGTCGCCCAATTAAAGGCATCTGCTGTTGTAATCGGAATAGGGTGAGGTCTTTCACCTGTTTTTGCCTGCTCTTCGCGACTCATAAAATGCCTTTCTACTTGCATGGTAGTTCTAGCAATCGCAAACATATCAGGTGAATAGGCGCTTTCTACATCAGACCCAATCGAGAAGGAATGATTTTTTTGCAACAGCCGAGCTGATAAAGGATTACCAAACGACATCTGCATTTCAACTTCTGCCGTGACAGTAAAGGTGACACCGCCTTCAACTAGAATATCCAAATCCTTATCCAGAAGCTCATTGCCATGAACAATATTAATGTGATTACCAAGTAAGCCAGCATTGGACACCATCTCATATCCATCAGCACTTACCATTTGCGAACTAGAATGATGCATACTAGCCACTAAATCCATTTCCTTAGCAAGCGTGAAATCTTTCATACACACATCATTAATAGCCATTTGTGGTCCAAGAATAGCAAGACCCATTGTTATTTTATTATCAGAACTTGACAGCCTTCCATGACGAAGACGCGCCACTTCATCTGCTGGCATTGACACCTCAGAGAAGTGAGGCTGACCTGGCACAGCATCTGGCTTTGGTGTCCCATGCATAAACACTGCGCGAATGCCAGAATCCATCAAACCGTCAATAGCTGCGTCTGAGTGATCTGGGGTACGGTTACAATGGTGCCAATCAACTAGTGTGGTAACGCCGTTATTTATTTGATTGAGAGCCCCAACTAGATTTGCAATATAGATATCTTCTGGTTCAAAAAATGTTGCTAAGCCTGCATGCATAGCTCTAAAATAATTAGTTGCTGTCCAGTCACCTGCCAATCCACGCAATCCGGTCTGCCAGGTATGGATATGTGCATTAACAAAACCAGGCATTACCAGCATATCTGTTGCATCTAATTCCTTAAGCTGATTAGGATTTGGAATAGAAGGCTCAATAGCTGTAATAATTCCATCTTCAACTAATATATCCTGTCTTTGCTGGTCTGCTTGAACAGACTTACCAGAAATAATCAACGCCTTTCGAATAATTAAACTCCCAGCCATTTGATACCTTCTTTTTTTTCATTGATTCATATAATAGCATTATTGATAATAATGCTGCTACCGCCATCCAAGCTTATCACGCGCTATATCCAAACTATTAAAAATCAAATGACCAAGAGCAATAGATTCTGCGTTTGGAGCGCTAATATCAGGGATTTGTATTACAGGAACACCAGCTGCATGAGCTGCCTTTGTACCAACGTCTGAATCTTCAAACGCAATACAATTCTTAGCAGCAACATTCACAGATGAGGCCGCTTTTAAATAAATATCGGGAGCTGGTTTTGCATTAATCACTTGGTCACCACCTATAATTATTCCAATATAGGGGCGCAAATTAGCCCGACTTAATAACGTATCTGCGGACTGGGTATAAGAAGACGTAGCAACAGCAATTTTTACCTTCTGGTGATACATAAATTCAAGAAAATCTAAGGCTCCTTGTTTAACCCGAACCTCTTTTGATAATATATGGTGAAACGTCTCCCACCAAAACTGATTAAAAGACGTCATATCTGTCTCTACTGGCAGAATTTTTGATAAAATCTTATCTCGCAAAACAGAGCCATGGCCTGTAAGTTGAGCGTAATCACTTTCTGCACAAACGAAATTAATATGTTTGCAACTTGCAAAAAATGCGTCACGTGCAACAGATTCTGTATCTAATAAAAGCCCGTCCATATCTAGCAAAACAGCTTCTGGTAATTCAGTCTCCCTGCTTATGTGATTAACATTCATTTTAACTCCCTATTTAATTACCCTATTTATAACAGAAATACATTTATCCACTTAGCAAGCTAGCACTTCATCACCTTACTTCTATCGGAGAAATAACGCATTTTTATTGTACGTAAACTGCAAACAGGTATGATATTAATGCAGGTTGGTAATACATATCTATATCCCACATTATCGAATGCAACATAATAATTTCAATCAGGATAAAAAATGACAGAAACAATAGTATTTGACGGTCATAACGATACGTTGCTGGCGCTTTGGCGAGAAGATGACCTCAACGGCACCTCGTTCATTTCTGGCAGAGGAAAAGGACATATTGATTTACCCCGTTGCAAAGAAGGGGGATTTGTAGGTGGTTTTTTTGCGATGTTCGTCCCTGCCGAAACTGTAGCACCTGACTCATTTTGGCATCGCCATCCAGCTTTACTAGCTGAGATTAATAAAAAAGGAGAGATTAAAACATCAGATAATCTTTTAAATACGAAACCCATTTCTCAGTCTTATGCATATGAGGCAACACAAGAAATGATAACTATTGCCTATCAACTAGTGCAAACACACGCTGATAAAGTCAAAATCTGTACGGATAGTAATCAGATTACTAGTTGTATCGCACAAGGAGCTGTTGCCATTTTGCTGCATATTGAGGGTGCTGAAGCAATTGGTCCAGATTTACATGAGCTTGACGCGCTTTACGATTTAGGATTGAGGTCTATTGGTCCTGTATGGTCACGCCCAAATATTTTTGCTGAGGGGGTTGATTTTAGCTTTCCTGGCACACCTGACCAAGGGGGAGGATTAACAGATATAGGCAAAAAATTAGTTCGTTTTTGTAATCAAAAACACATCTTGATTGATCTATCACATTTAAATGAAGCTGGTTTCTGGGATGTCGCAAAAATTTCTGATAAGCCCCTAGTTGCCACTCATTCAAATGTTCACTCTCTTTGTGCTTCCCCACGTAATTTGACTAAATCACAGCTTGCAGCAATCGCTGAATCAAATGGCGTTGTTGGATTAAATTATGGTCTTGGCTTTCTGCATCCGGACGGGAAAAGAGATAGCAACTTGCCGCTTGACACTATGTGTAGACATCTTGATGGATTGCTTGAAATTTTAGGAGAGGACGGCGTGGCATTCGGCTCTGACTTTGATGGCATACAAATTTCAAGTCATAGTTCTGACTGTGCTGGTCTGCCTAATCTAATTACAGCCATGCGCCACAATGGGTATGATCAACCATTAATTAATAAAATCTGCTCTGAGAATTGGATCCAGATGATAAAAAACACCCTTGGATAAAGCATTTGGATAAAACATCTTGGCTCGTATTATACCAATATTACCCTCTTATGCGTCATCCATTAAAGATTGTTAAAGTCTAAATGTCTATTATGGTTATCAGCATATTATTCAACTAATTATAAAGAGAAAAATAAATGAGCATTTTTGATAAAGACCTATTTGAAGCTGGATTAGCTAAACGTAAATCTACACTTGGTGATGAATATGTTGAAAATAGTTTGGCAAATGCAGATGAATTTACCAAACCTTTTCAGGAAGCTATGACTGCTTGGTGTTGGGGATTTGGATGGGGAGATGAGGTAATTGATGCCAAAACCCGTTCTATGATGAATTTGAGTATGCTAGGTGCAATGGGCAGAATGCATGAATGGGAGTTACATTGCAAAGGCGCGCTGAATAATGGTGTAACCAAAGAGGAAATAAGAGCAATTATTCACGCTATTGGAATTTATAGCGGCGTGCCACAATCGCTTGAATGTTTTCGGGCTGCAAGGAACGTTTTTGCTGAAACTGGCCTTGAATAGACAATTATTTTTTTTCTATTCTGCCTATATGTATTTAAGCCAGTTAAATCTAAATCAGACTGCACCCCTGAGAAATGGAGTGCTGAATTTTGTAGTATTAAAATATCAAATTTGGAAGCCATGAGATAATATCTGGGAAAGTCCAGAATATGAAAAGTGCTAATAATTGCAAAGCTATAAAAGGCAAGACTCCTAGATAAATATCGTTGGTTTTCACTTCATCTGAAACTACGCCTCTCAGATAAAAAAGTGAAAAACCAAATGGTGGCGTAAGAAAACTCGTTTGCAGATTTACAGCGATCATTACCCCAAGCCAGATTGGATCAAACCCCATGCCAATTAATGGCGGTCCTACTAGCGGCACCATGATAAATATGATTTCAATGAAATCTAAAAAGAACCCCATTAAAAACATCACCAGCATGACTGTAACAAAAGCGCCAACGTCGCCCCCTGGCAAGTTAACCAAGAAATGTTCTATCAATTGATCGCCGCCAAAACCGCGAAAAACCAGTGAAAACAAAGAGGCCCCAATAAGAATCATGAAAATCATTGATGTGATTTTCACCGTTTCTCTGGCAACCTTCATCACTATATTAAATGAAAAATTGCCTCTACCCATAGCTAGCACTATTGCTCCTATAGCGCCAATAGCGGCAGATTCAGTTGGGGTTCCAATTCCAGCTAATATTGAGCCCATGATGGGAAACAGGCTGAGCCTGAAGGTAAAATAACAGGTTAAAAATTCAAAAATTACTAAGGTGGTAACAGATTTTAAGATGTATGTTATTGACAGGTTTGAGATTTACTAATCAGCTAAAAAAACGTACCATACTTATACGTGGTTTTTCATCTTTCCGAGAAGACATAAATACTTGGTCGCCAGTAGTTCCATTTGTCTAACATTTATTCTTTTCTGCCCATATTAAGGAGAAAGGAATCTTCTAAAGTGCCCACCTGCCGATATAAAGCGTTTGGTTTGAAATAATAGTTTTTCTTTCAGTTATAAATACCTTCTATTTTTTTAAGATTTGGCGCCCAAAAATAAAAAGAGATATTCATATGACCCTCATCTTTATCACGTTCAACCCACATCAGCTTACCCTGCATTTCAATATAGTCACTTGATACGCCCAGAGATTCCTTTATTTTTTTACCTAAATCATAAGCAAAAAAGTAACCTCCTTGCAAACTTGATTCCACAATCCCTGCAGACTTCACGTCGACGTGCGCAACGTTTCCTATTATAAAAAGATAACTCGAATCATACTAAAAAATAGGACCATCTTCACCAACCCCCTTCTGAGTCCCTATGATATATACAATGGCGGTGCCTGTGATTGAGACTACGCGCATCTAGCACCAATCAGCTGATCTGCTCCGAACAAACTTCCATCCCCAAATAGGGGCTAATGGAATTTCAATCAATCCTATCAAAGGCGCAGCCAAAGCGGAAACACGAGTTACACCCATAAGATAGATACCAAATCCCGATAGGACATGTACAAATTTATATAATCCACAGCACATTTAATCAGATGTAAGTATAGAGAATTGGGTGTAAAAGATAGTGCAGCAGGTGCTCAAAAAAAAGGCTGATAACGATAGTGGCGTTGTCGTATTCTCCCTTAGAAAAAATGGGGGCTACGACAGTCAACCTTGCTGAAAAACACTTCATATATTGGTGTTTAAGAATATTGTTTAGACAGTTCTACTAAAACTAAGGAGAACAACATTAATACCGCCCAAAGTAATTAGGCAATAAAAAAAGACGCAAACCCGAAGGATTGCGTCTAAAATCAGCTATAAACTTATGGAAGAGATTTGGTTGCGGGAGTAGGATTTGAACCTACGACCTTCAGGTTATGAGCCTGACGAGCTACCGGGCTGCTCCATCCCGCGCCAGTACGATTTTGGGTAAACTGTTTAACAAGGAAACAGGTTTAATAAAAAAATGATGAAACCGGAAGACCAGGCAGCGACTTACTCTCCCGTGCCTTAAGACAAAGTACCATCAGCGCTGCAGATTTTCACGGCCGAGTTCGGGATGGGATCGGGTGGGGCATCTACGCTATAACCACCTGGTCATCCGGCCTCACCATAATCTGGCAATAAACCTGTATAATTAATTGAAGACATCCATATTTGGGTAACTTTAACGACATAATATAAAGACTATTGCCTTTACGTCTGTCTAATCAAGCCTATCGAGGAATTAGTATCCGTTAGCTTCACACATTACTGTGCTTCCACACCGGACCTATCAACGTGGTGGTCTCCCACGCCTCTCAAGCGATTCCTGGTTTCGAGGGGGGCTTCCCGCTTAGATGCTTTCAGCAGTTATCCCTTCCGCACTTAGCTACCCGGCGGTGCCGCTGGCGCGACAACCGGTACACCAGAGGTGCGTCCATCCCGGTCCTCTCGTACTAGGGACAGCTCCTCTCAAGA
>JABJAN010000014.1 GCA_018666135.1 Alphaproteobacteria bacterium
ATATGCGTCTACTAACCCATCAGGGATCCATGTTTCAGCGTTCGAGACCAAAGAAATTTTGACACCCACCCCTATCTCATAATGCACGGCTAATCGGAAAACTGGCTAACTAACCCCAACCCGTTACACACGCAAGCTATTGCAAAGGTCCTTTTTGTAATTAAGATGAACCACATATTTTAGATAGTCCACATGCTATGGGGCACGGTTCTAGCAGGGTTGCGAGGTAATGTTTTGATGATTGACTTGCTATTCAGTTATACCAAACTTTTGACTTGTTTTTACAAATCTATTTTTTGATGTATTACCAAAAATTCTATTTAAAATAAATGTGATATTAAATATCTGCGAGTGTAGTACTTAAATTGTTTTTAATAGCTTCATTTTGAAAAAATTGGGTAGTTATAAATTTTTCAATACTCATTCCACTCTCGCTAAAGGCAGCCTTTAACGCATCCTTTGCACGTTCATCGTCTTTTATCATTTTATGGGAAGCTGCTTTATAAAAGAGACTTGTCCTTGTGTCTATCTGCATTTTCTTAAAGCTAGAAATTGCTTGTTCAAAATCACCTAACAAATAATGACACATACCCAGTGTTTCCAGTACCAATTCAGAACAGAACGGATCAATTCGCATTGCTTTTTCTATTTGCTCCAAACCTTTTTTAGGATCCCCAAGATAACATAATAAAATCGCGTATCTGGCTATATGGTAAGTATCACTAGGACAAATTTCTATTGCTTTCTCATGATGAAAAAGAGCTGTTTCCATGTCACCTTCAAACATTAATTTGATAGCACCCATAATACGGTGTGCCTCAGAGTCATTGGGATCTAGCTCCATTGCTTTATTCACAGAAGCGAACGCTTCCTGCATCCAGTTATCTGGCATTTCATCTTGAAACCATTCTGCATTATTCGCAAGTGAGCACGTCTTCCATGCAAAAGCCCTTGCATAATTAGGGTCTGTTTGTGTTGCCTGGGTGAATAATCTAAGTGCTTTTTTATTATTTTCTGCAGAAACAGAACTTCTTCGATGATACTCCAACCCTTGCAAAACAAGATCATACGCCTTTAAATTTTCTGGCTTAATATTTGATATTTTTTTTATTTCGTCTCTTTCTACATTCCCTACAATTGTTGAAACAATAGTTTCAACAAGACTATCCTGTACATCAAATATCTCATCCAAGTTGGTATCAAAATTATCTGACCAAAGCGTTTCGGCATTCTCTGTTGATAATAAACTCGCGCTAATGCGGATTTTATTGCCTAGCTTTCTAACTTTCCCCTCTAGTAAATACCTAACTCCTAGCTCAATGCCTATTTCTGAATGCGTTTTTTCTTTTGATGCATAAGAAAAACTTGCGTTACTTGATATCACCAATAATTTTCGATAACGAGATAAAGCAGAAACAAGATCTTCTGAAAACCCCTCACAGAAATAAGATTGCTCCTCATCATTTGATAAGTTTTTAAACAGTAATATTGCAAGAGACCCAGGCTCTTTTTGCGAAATATCTATTTTGGGTTTACTATCAGCACTTATAATACCTCTTTGTGCTCCTCTGCATTTAAGCACATTATAAGCCTTAATTGGTTTTTCAATATTTTTTAACTCTAATTCGCCTGCATCTTCATAAGATACCTTAACCTTCATATTGACCATGTCGAATACGCCTTGCGAAATACAAATACCCCCTGATATAGACTGCGCTTCTAACCTTGCCGCAATATTAACAGCATCTCCAAATAAATTGCCCTCTTGCACCAACACATCGCCAATATTTATGCCAATTCGAAAATCCATTTTATCATTTTCAGCAAGGTCATTATTTTTGAGTTTTGTTAAATTTTGAATTTTTACTGCACATTCAAGCGCCTTTACAGGACTAAAAAACTCAGCAAGTACGCTATCCCCTGCTGTATTAAAAATGCGTCCTTCATATTCATCAATATTTTGGTCTATTAATTCACGGGCTGAACCTAAATTCTGCAAAGTCTTAACTTCGTCCTGCCCGATTAATTTGCTGAAATTTACTACATCTAAAACGAATATCGTTACTAATCTTCTATTCATGAAACTTTCGCCTTAAAATATGATATGGTATATTAGTTAAATCTTATCAAAATAAAGCGTTTATAACTAGTAAAATACATACCTTATATTTAAATAGGTTTTTAAAGTGCCTAAAACAAAGAATAATTTCGAATCGAAAGGGATATATAAATGTCTTCAATAGCAAAAAATGGCTTTTTAGTAGTTGCTGATATATCTGGATACACACGTTTTCTTGCAGACACAGAACTAGAACACGCTAATGGCATTTTAAAAGACCTTTTTGACTCCATTATACCAGTGTTTGAAAGATCCATTGAAATTTCGAATTTTATGGGAGATGCAATTCTTGGTCATTGTGATAATAGGGCAATGTTAAACACCCAATTTATAATCGACTTTGCAAAAGAAGTTTACAATTCATTTGCGGATAAAAAAGAACTGATAAATATAAATACGTCGTGTCAATGCAGTGCGTGCAAACATATGTCAGAATTAGATTTAAAAGTTTTCGTACATTATGGGGAATATATAAATCAAAAACTACAGGACAGAAACGAGTTAGCTGGTTCTGATGTAAATAGCATTTTTAGGCTTATGAAAAATGATGTGGTTGAGAAAACTGAAATAGAACCATATCTTTTAGTAACTAAAAAAGCATTGGATGCGATGGGAATTTCAGGTTTCGGTGTTGGTAAACATAATCTATCACAAAACTATGAACATATTGGTAAGATTGAATTTGTTATAGATGATTTGCACCAATATTGGGAAGCCCATCGTCAAGTTAAAAGACATTATATAGACAGCTCGGACCGGTTGCTATTCGATGAGATTTCAGTAAAGGCAAATGCTACATCAGATCTAGCTTTTCTTATGTACACTAAGCCAGAATGGCGACAAAGAATAATGCATGCTGACAAGATAGAGATATTTAATAAAAATTCTTCCACTTTAGGGGAAGGCACCTCTTTTCATTGTCACCATGGGGATGAGGTATTCAAAATGGAAATCACCGATAGGCAGTCAGGTAAATATGTTTCGTTAAAACACTTACTACCATTTGATATGGTTGTTAGGGAAACAACAGAATTCGTGTCTGAGAACGGTTCTTGTATAATTAAAACAAGAATGTCAGAGATTGAAACGCCAAATTTGATTTCTAAAATTCTAGTGGGGTTTATTAGAAAAAAAATACGGCTAACCATGTTTGAGGGATTTAATTCAGTTCTTAATAGCATGGTCCAGTTGGCTGACGAATTAGCAGAGACTAAAAAACAATAGAAATATTATAGGAGATAGCAGCTCTTATTCTTTTATGAGTGCAACAAAACATTTGCTCTAAAGCTGTTACTTATATCCCGCCTTTCACAGACCTAGCAACTCTGGTTGCTGTTCATTGCATAGGGAACATAGCTATGCCTTCACCCTCTCTAAAACAACGAAAACCTATGTAAACAGCAGCCATATCATGAGGCTTTGTAGCTGCATAGTCAGCCATCATTTGTCTCTTTCCATACCACCAAGAACCTCCCATTGTTGCTTGTTCTCCTTTAGTATCTTCTATTCTTGCCCATTCCCAAACATTAGCACCCATATCATATAAACCATTCACTCCTGGCGCGCTTTCTCCTACAAAGATATGTCCATACCCTCTGTTTAATACATATTTATAATCTCGCTGTTTTTTGTGTAAAACCGATTCTGCTTCACAGTCATTTAAACAATTTGCACCTAAAGGCGTTTTACCCGTAGGATATGGATAAGTCTTACCACTCACAAACCCATCTGCTGGGACTGTTCTATTTTCTGTGTAACCAAATTTAATCCATTCCTGGCGAGTTGGAAGTCTTTGACCTCTCCAGCGGCAATAATTTTCTGCTTCTAAGAAAGTTATGTGGACAACTGGTTCATTTGGTTCTGCTAAAACTCCAAATGGCTTTTTCCAATTCCAATCTGGCTTTATCACCCATCCATTTTGATAAACCATTCCACCTTGTTTTTCCGCCTTGGTTACTAAACCAGTAGCATCAATAAATTCTGCAAATGCGGCAACCGACACTTCAGTCTTATCTATTTTTATTTGTTGATTAGCGTTTGCCAAGGAGCTGCTTATAAAAATGAGAAAGACAGTCGTTATTTTAAACATTCTATTCATTCCTTAATGGTACTTAAATAATATTTGAGAGGAATTTTTTTTCCGAATCTAGCCATAATGAAAATAGGGGGATACATTTATTTTGACTATCCAAATGCCTAAGGCATTAAATTTCTTAACTCTGCTTGCACAGATTTTAATAGAGGCAATCAGAACATAAAACCAAATAGGTGTAACATGAAAAAAATGACCTGCAGACAATTAGGCGGTGCTTGCGATGCGGAATTCATCGCAGAATCATTTGATGAAATGGCACGATTATCTCAACAACATTCTATGATAAAAATGCAAGAAAAAGATATTCCTCATTTAGAAGCTGCTAACGCCATGAGAGCGTTGATGGTTGATAAAGAAAAAATGGAAGCTTGGATGACTGAGAAAAAACAGGCCTTTCACAGCCAAGAAGATATTTAAAAAATTTTGCACATTATTATGTGATTAGTAGCCATGTTTTTTTCTAACTTGTTTATAGCTAAATAAGGGAAGTTAGGACTAAATAAGTAAGAAAAAACTCTTTTTAGACTTAGAAACATCTCATCAAAATATAGTTTTTTGCAATCTCATCATAAACTTTAAGTCATAATCTTTAAGCAAAATTTTTGCTGTTTTCCAATTCTTAGCTGAACTCTAAATAAAGATTGCAGGTCTACAATCATGCAAATTTGTTTACCAGAGCCTTATAATTCAACTTTTATGATTCAACCCTTATCATTCAACAAGAATAATAAATTCAAAAAGGGCAATAAATTCTTCTGATTTTATTTCGAAACTGATGTCGCGAATGACTCCTAAGATACCAAGTGATTTTTTTACTTTCCCAAGGCTTATATCCCCTATAATCCTGCAAACTTTGTTTAACATTTGATAAAATGAGTATATCTTTTAACAAAGATTAAAATTTGCCAATGGAATGTAAATGCTTAAAAAAGATTTTGCAGATAGAAACAGATTAATTGCTTATGTAAAAGAGCTTTCGCCCTATGCGGCGGGAGATGCATCCCCTCTGCAAGGAGGCGATATCAATGCCCGGATTATATTGGATTATATTGATCCTATTTCCTATGAGAAAACTAGAAATTTTGGCAATGGGCTCGTTACTAAGCTATCACCTTATGTAAATCACGGTATTATTAATCTAAATGAGATCCGAAATTTTGCATTAAATAAATATTCTGACACTAGGAATTGTAGCAAATTTATACAAGAATTAGCCTGGCGGGATTTTTGGCAGAATATAGCTATAATACATCCTGAATGGTTATGGGAAAATGTTGAAAGCTACAAAACTGGGTTTAGTGAGGCTGATTATAATGCTGAATTGGCAAGTGATATAGTCGCAGGCAAAACTGGCGTTGCATGTATAGATGGCTTCATCAATGATCTGATAAATACAGGATATGTGCACAATCACGGGCGAATGTATATAGCTAGTTATGTTGTCCATTTTAGACGTATTAAATGGCAAGCAGGAGCAAAATGGTTTTTGCAGCATCTGCTAGATGGTGATGAGGCTAGTAATAATTTCTCATGGCAGTGGATAGCCAGCACCTTTAGCAATAAGCCTTATATTTTCAATCTTGAAAATGTGGATAAATATTTTGGTAACTTAATTAATACTGACCCAAAAAATAATATGATATTAGATGCAAATTATGAGGATTTATCAAAACGATTATTTCCTCGCCTAGGAGAAAAAAATGAGTAAAGAGATCATATGGGTTCATGAAAAAGCGCTCAATAGCAATCTCCTAGCTGACATAGACGATAATAAGAAAGCATTATTTATTTGGGATAACAGTTATTTCCAAAGCAGATCATATACTCTAAAACGTCTAGTTTTTATCTATGAAACGCTGTGCCAGTTGCCAGTTGAAATCATCCAAGGCGATACCCAGGACATCATAGATTCTTTCTTGCCGACAACAGTGCAAACGCAATTTACGACAGATACTAAAATCAAAGAAATTATCCAATCTCTGTCAATACGTTATAAAGTTGAAATCTTTAAGCCTGACCCTTTTGCAGAAATCCCAGAGGGATATGATCCTACCCGTTTTTTTAAATATTGGAACACAGCTAAAAAGACTGCCTTTTTAAAAAATGGGGGCAAAGTGACTGGCAAAGTGACTGGCAAAGTTAATTCTATGCATTAAGGCGGTAATGTGTTTTCATAATTATTGTAAGATAATTAGCAGTGCGATACATAAAAATGAATAGGACAAACATGAATTCTGCAAAAAACGGGGATAATATCATAAGTACGTCCCAGCCTGAAATGACATTGGGTGGTCGCATTGTACAGCTTAGAATTAATGGCGATTTTGACAGCATGGAGCTATCAAAGCAACTTGGCGTAAAACATGAAACCTATCAATCTTGGGAATTAGATAGAAGTGAGCCACGAATTAATAAACTAGTCGCATTGGCTGCAATTCTTGGTGTTTCTCCAACCTATTTATTAGCTGAAGAGGGTCATAAAGGTCTTAGTGTTGATAAAACTAAGTCAAATAAAAGTCTGAAGCTTTTATCCCTTCAGCAGCAAATTTCATCCCTTGAATCTCAGATGAAAGAAAATTTAAAGCAAATCAAAAAACTTGGACGCGCTATAAATAATTTATAATTGAATTGTCATTTAAATTCTTTTGTGTTCTGAGCTTTGAAATCATCTAGTGATGTACCAGTGGGAGCAATCCGATGTTATCAATCGATCATTTCGTTTTAACAGTTACCAATATTGAGAAAACGGCGGATTTTTATACAGAAATACTCGGAATGACGTTACAGGAATTTCTACCACCTGGAAGCACTCAGCCTAGGTTTTCTCTGAGGTTTGGCACTCAAAAAATTAATCTTCACTCGGCATCAAACCCGTTTAAACCTCACGCAAAATCACCGTTTAGTGGAAGCGCTGATATATGTTTTATTAGTGATATGTCCGTGGAAACATGGATAGAAGATTTAAGTCAAAAAAATATTTTAATAGAAGAAGGTCCTGTTCACAGAACAGGTGCTAATGGTCCTATAATATCAATATATGTGCGAGACCCAGATGGCAATTTAATCGAAATTGCAAATCAAAATTAAGCTCTGCCAATTGAATCATAAATTACACCAGCATTTCTCATATCGTCTGGCACGTATATATTTCTTAAATCTACGATGATAATACCTGCCATTAATTTTAAAAATTTTGCCGAAGTTATTGCTCTAAATTCGTTCCATTCGGTTAAAATCACGCATGCATCTGCGCTTTTTATACAAGCCTCAGCATCCTGCGCAAAAATCACCTCTTCTGGGAGAAGTTTTTTTGCCTCTTCCATTGCCGCTGGATCATACGCAACCACCTCAGCACCGCCAGATAGCAATAACGGTATTATTTCAAGCGCCGGACTATCTCGCATGTCATCTGTTTCTGGTTTGAAGGAAAGACCAAGAATACTGATTTTCTTGCCTATTATTCCATTCTCAAAATGCTTTATTATTCTACTCGCCATAGAGTGTTTTCGGCTTTGATTATATCTTACAACTTCATCTACAATAGATATTTCTGCTCCAGCCATCTCTGCTGTTTTTACAAGCGCTAATGTATCTTTTGGAAAGCAAGAACCACCATATCCAGGTCCTGGGTGTAAAAACTTTCCACCAATTCGTTTATCAAGACCCATGCCTTTAGCAACATCATGGACATCAGCATCAAGCTTCTCACATAAATCTGCTATCTGATTTATATAAGATATTTTAACTGCAAGAAACGCATTTGCGGCATATTTGATTAATTCTGCTGATTCAAGACTAGTAAATTGGATCGGGGTTTCTATTAAAAATAATGGTCTATATACTTGTTCTAAAACTTCTTTCGCCGCCACACCCATAGTTCCTACAACCACTCTATCTGGGCGCATAAAATCATTTATTGCTGAGCCTTCGCGAAGAAATTCGGGGTTTGAGGCAACATCAAATTCTGCTTCTGGGTTTTCTGTTTTTAAAATTTCGGCAACCTTTCTGCCGGTTCCTACTGGAACGGTAGATTTGGTTACTATAACGGTATAGCCTGAAAGAGCCTGTGCAATTTCTCTTACTGCATCAAAAACATAGGTAAGGTCTGCATGACCATCTCCTCGCCGCGTTGGCGTGCCTACAGCTATAAAAACAACATCTGCATTTTTTACTGCATGGTGCAAATTGGTGGAAAATGAAAGTCGTCCAGCTAATTGATTTTTTTCCACCAAGCTATCTAATCCTGGCTCATAAATTGGGATTTTGTTGTTCTTTAAATTTTCAATCTTTGGCGCATCTTTATCAACGCACGTAACATCAAATCCAAACTCGGAAAAACATGCCCCTGACACAAGCCCGACATATCCAGTTCCAATCATAGCAATTTGCATATCAGGCCTCTTCTATTTAACTTATAGCGCTTATATGGTACATTTCTAAGCTATAGTCTTTTATATAACCGTATTAGACAATTTAAGAAGTGAATTTAATAAAGTATATAAAATTATCAATCAGACAAAAAAGTAACATAGGTAAAACATGAAGATCAGAAAAGCAATTTTCCCCGTTGGTGGTTTAGGAACAAGATTTCTTCCAGCTACTAAAGCTATGCCAAAGGAAATGCTACCTGTCGTAGACAAACCTCTTATTCAATATGCGGTAGAAGAAGCTGCAGCAGCTGGTATTGAGGATTTTATTTTTGTTACAGGAAGAAATAAATCGGCAATTGAAGACCATTTTGATCACTCCACCGAATTAGAATCTGTTCTTCATTCTAAAGGAAAAACGGATGCTGTGAAAACTGTTCAAGAAATGATGAAAACGCCAGGCTCTGTCTCCTATGTAAGGCAACAAGAACCTGCTGGACTTGGTCATGCAGTTTGGTGCGCAAGAAATCTTATTGGCGATGAACCTGTTGCGGTGTTATTGGCTGACGACCTTATTCTTGGCTCTCCAGCGCTGAAAGAAATGTGTGACGAATGGACTGGTGGCAATATGGTAGCAACAATGCACGTAGATCCCGCACAAACATCTTCTTATGGAATTGTTACCCCAGGCAAGGAAATAGGCAACCTTATTGAAGTTAAGGGATTAGTAGAAAAGCCTGATCCCAAAGATGCGCCATCAACTATTGCAGTTGTCGGAAGATATATCATTCAGCCATCTGTTTTTGCTACTTTATCAACCCAGTCCTCTGGCGCCGGTGGCGAAATACAACTTACAGATGCCCTAAGCAGAGAAATCGGAAAAACACCGTTTTTTGGGTACCAATTTTCTGGGACTCGCTTTGATTGTGGCTCAAAATTAGGCTTTCTTCAGGCTAATATAGCCTTTGCACTAGAAAGAGATGAGCTAAAACAGCCCTTACAAGACTGGTTAAATAAAATTTCATAAATTAAAACTATGATATATGCTTCCTACCGCTATGTTTTTTTAAAAATGTGGAAAGCTATTTCATATCGTAGAACGATAATTTTGTGCCAGAGCGCAAGAAACGATAATATAACGTGTTGATGCTATTTTGACCCTTATTTAAAACAGTATCTCTTTGTTAAAAAAATAAAGTACCATCTCATTTATGAGGATATAACAATGACCTATATTTCATTCGGCAGTCTATCAATATCGGAAAATCTCTTTAGCTTTGTTAATGACGAGTTACTGACTGACTTAAACATCCAATCAAATCGTTTTTGGGCAGATTTTGAACAGGCTGTAAATGAATTGGCGCCTCAAAATAAGAAATTATTGCACAAACGAGATACCTTACAGCTGCAATTAGATAAATGGTTGGAAGAGCGTAAGTCATCTGGAATCGATTCTGAGCAATATACAGAATATTTGAGGGAAATTGGATATCTACTGCCAGAAGGAAATGATTTTAACATTGAAACACTCAATGTAGATAGTGAGATTGCAACTATCGCTGGCCCACAATTAGTTGTCCCTGTTATGAACGCAAGATATGCATTAAATGCAGCAAATGCCCGATGGGGATCACTATATGACGCTTTATACGGCACAGACGTAATTTCTGAAGAGAACGGCGCTGAAAAGGGTAGCAGCTATAATCCTGTTAGAGGAGAAAACGTAATTAGTTATGCAAGAAGTGCGCTGGATACACATTCACCTCTTAACAATGCTAACTGGTCTGACGCAACTGGTATTTCAATAGAAGATGCTACTTTACATATTTCCATTGGTGATACTTCTACCGTACTCGCAGATAAGACACAATTTGCTGGTTATCGAGGTTCACTAGAAGCACCTGAGGCTATTTTATTGGTTAAGAATAATCTTCATGTTGAGATTATTATTGACTCAAATGGTATGATTGGAAAAACAGATAAAGCTGGCATTAATGATGTCATTGTTGAATCAGCTATTTCAACAATAATGGATTGTGAAGATTCTGTGGCTGCCGTTGATGCAGAAGATAAAGTCCTTGCTTATCGTAATTGGCTAGGACTTATGCGGGGTGATTTAACAGAGGAAATGCATAAAGGGGGTAAAATATTTACCCGTAAATTAAACCCTGATAAATCATTTATTGCCCCTGATGGAAAGCCTATAGCGCTTCATGGCAGATCGTTAATGTTGATAAGAAATGTTGGGCATTTAATGACCAATCCAGCGATTTTACTTGGTGATGGCACTGAAATTCCTGAAGGTATAATGGATAGTTTTATGACTGTTCTGGGTGCAATGTATGATTTTAAAACTAACGGAAACTCTCGAACTAATTCAATTTATATTGTTAAGCCAAAGATGCATGGTCCTGACGAGGTAGCCTTTGCATGTGACATTTTTGATAAGGTGGAAACCATATTAAATTTGCCTGCCAATACAGTAAAAATTGGCATCATGGACGAAGAGAGACGCACAACTGTCAATCTAAAAGAATCTATTAGAGCTGCTAAAAACAGAGTTGCTTTTATCAATACAGGATTTTTAGACAGAACGGGAGACGAAATTCATACATCTATGAATGCTGGAGCAATGATAAGAAAAGCTGATATGAAACAAGCAGCTTGGATTGGTGCCTATGAGAATTGGAATGTTGATATTGGACTTTCCTGTGGGTTTTCTGGAAAAGCACAAATAGGTAAAGGTATGTGGGCGATGCCTGATTTAATGAGCGATATGATGACTCAGAAAATAGGTCATCCAAACGCTGGTGCAAATTGTGCTTGGGTGCCTTCACCAACCGCTGCAACTCTGCATGCATTACATTATCATCACGTTAATGTATTTGAAAAACAGGCAGAATTAAGTAAGCGCGAGAGAGCAAATATAGAAGATATACTTACCATTCCAACAGCACAAAGACCAAACTGGTCAGAAAATGATATTCAGCAAGAGCTGGAAAACAACGCCCAAGGTATTTTAGGTTATGTTGTAAGATGGGTAGATCAGGGGGTTGGTTGCTCTAAAGTTCCAGATATTCATAATGTTGGTTTAATGGAGGATAGGGCTACATTGCGTATCTCTTCTCAGCATATTGCAAACTGGATTCATCATGGAATTTGCTCTAAACACCAAGTAATGGATGTTATGAAAAAAATGGCTGGTGTAGTGGATATGCAGAATAATGATGATGATCAATATGAAAAAATGGACGGAAATTTTGATAGCTCAATCGCCTTTAAAGCCGCGTGTGAGCTTGTCTTTGAAGGGTTAAGCCAACCATCTGGCTATACAGAACCTATTCTTCATCGCAGAAGGTTAGAAAAAAAAGCTTCTACATGATAATTGATTGAGATTGTACAAAATGACTAAACTTGAATTTAATCTAGATGCTCATATTGCTAAGATTCCTGATTTTCCTAAACAAGGAATTACCTTTTATGATATCAGTCCGGTATTAGAAGAAGCGCAATTGCTGCGACAGGCGATTGATGTTTTATGTGAAAAAGCAAAAATATTTCAGCCAGATTTAATAGGCGGCATTGATGCCCGTGGATTTTTGTTTGCCACACCGCTTGCCTATCACCTTAATTGCGGCAGCGTTATGATTAGAAAATCCAATAAATTACCTGGAGAAGTGTTTTCTCAAAGCTATGATTTGGAATATGGTACAGCTGAACTATGTATTCAATCAGATAGAAAATTATCTGGTAAACGGGTTTTATTGGTAGATGATTTAATTGCTACTGGTGGCTCCTTAAATGCTGCCCAATCCCTGATAAATAAAGCTGGTGGGATAGTATGTGGCGCTTTGTGCCTTATTGAACTCACAGGTTTGAAGGGTAGGGATAAAATGACCTGTTCTGTTGATGCCTTGCAATCCTATGAATATTAATACGTAATTACCTTATATAAATTAAAGCCCATCAAGAGTAATATTTAATGCATCTCTTTGCGTAAATCGTCTCTTAAGCTGTCTATCGAAATGGGTCCATCCGTGCTATCAAGATACCAGAAAGACCAACCATTACAACTAGCAGACCCTTGTAATTGAGCGCCAACAGCATGGATTGAACCAGATTTTTTATCTGTGGTAAGTAAAGATCCGTCTGCTCTGACTTTCGCTGAGAACCTGTTTTTTTGATCGAATAATACATCCCCTGCCTTTATCCAGCCACGCTCTAATAGAGCGCCAAAAGGTACTCTTGGAAGGTCTCGTTTTTCTTTTAAATCAACTAGGTTATTTTCAGCTTGAGTGATCTTAGATAATCTTCTTTCAGCATTTTTAACATAGGTAGCATCTTGCTCAATACCAATATAACGACGCCCAAGACGCTTCGCTACTGCTCCAGTTGTACCCGTTCCAAAAAAGGGATCTAATATGATATCCCCTGGTTTGCTGGTTGCTAGAATTACTCTAGATAATAAATTTTCTGGTTTCTGAGTGGGGTGTACTTTTTTGCCTTGAGCATCTTTTAAACGCTCCTGACCATTGCAAATAGGCAATGACCAATCAGAGCGCATCTGCAAATCCTCATTTAACATTTTCATTGAGTCATAATTAAACTGATATTTTGATTTAGGTGATTTAGCTGCCCATATTAAAGTTTCGTGGGCATTTGTGAATCGCCTTCCTCTGAAATTAGGCATTGGATTTGTTTTCCGCCACACCACATCATTCAATATCCAAAACCCAATATCTTGTAATGTTTTACCTAATCGGAAAATATTATGATAACTACCAATTACCCAAATTGCCCCATCTTGTTTTAACACACGATGACACTCTGATAGCCATTGCTCAGAAAAATGATCATATGCTTTGAATGAATCAAACTGATCCCAAGAATTATTAACACCCTCAACTATTGACTGGTCTGGTCTGGTAAGTTGACCCGAAAGTTGTAAATTATATGGTGGATCTGCAAACACCAAATCGACACTGTCCGATGGCAAATCGCGCAAGCCAGCAAGACAATCCATATTTAAAATGATATCAGTTTTCATATTAAAGTGTGCCTATATTAAATAATATGACACATAAAAACGCAAAGAATCATGCAAAGTCAATGAGTTATAAATAGAATTTTATAAATTACAATATGTTGTATGTCATATTAAAAAATAGGGGATATCTTGTGTGAGATAATTTTCCTATTCACATGATTTAGCCAGAGTTTTAAAAATTAAGCGAAAATTGTTAGGTGTTTCGTCTTTGAATATTTCGGTTATGGAAAAACAGCTGGTGATTACTGTATCAGCTTCTTGATTGGCGCAAAACTTTTACGATGATAGGCTGTTGGTCCAAGCGAATCTAATGCTGCTTGATGAATTTTGGTGCCATAACCTTTATGTTTATTAAATTGATATTCTGGATAGAGGTTATGTAATTCGCACATAAACAAATCTCTTGTTTGTTTTGCAATAATCGAAGCTGCTGCGATAGATAGGCTGATATTATCCCCTTTTACAATTGGCACCATATTTTTAGGCTTGGTCATATCTTTGAAAAATGGGAAACGGTTGCCATCTACCAATATTGTTTTAATGGGGGACTTCAATTTATCCTGTAATTTGATACAAGCACGCTCCATTGCTAGGTAAGTGGCATTTAAAATATTTACCCTGTCTATTTCCTCTACATCTGCGTGACCCACAGCCATCAAAAGGCCAAGTTTTGTTAGTTCTGTCAAAACCTGCTGTCTTTTGGAGGCAGATAATTTTTTAGAGTCTTTTAATGCAAATGGAAGCCTTTCAACAAGCTCTGGGTCTATCCACACAGCACCTGCCATCACAGGACCAGCCCATGGTCCGCGTCCAGCTTCATCCACACCTACCACTATTCCTTGCCCCAAAAATTTTTGTTCATGGAGAAAATTTGGCTGTTCATGATGCATGTTACGCCCTAACGACTAGCAACACCTGCCTCAAGCAAACGCGGCATTATTTCCACGAAATTACACGGGCGATGGCGATAATCTAATTGATGCACTAGTAAATCATCCCAGGCATCTCGACACGCAGATGGTGAGCCAGGCAGTGCAAATAAATACGTGCCACCAGCAACACCCGCAACGGCTCTGCTTTGAAGGGTAGAGGTTCCAATTTTTTGAAATGAGAGATAGCGAAACATCTCCCCAAACCCTTCTATTTCCTTATCAAAAACACTACGAAAAGCCTCTGGTGTTACATCCCTGCCAGTTAGCCCTGTACCTCCAGTTGATATCACCACATCAATATTAGTATCTAAAATACTGACTGTTACATTTTTAGTGATTTTATCCACATCATCTTGTGTAATTTCACGTTTTACAAGTATATGCCCTGCTTCTGTAAGTTTAGCCGCTAATAAATCACCGGATTTATCATCAGATAGACTGCGCGTATCAGATATAGTTAAAACAGCTATTTTAACGGGTATAAAATCTCTTGATAAATCTAATTTTGACATCTGAAAGCTCTTTTTTTAAAAATTTATCTATTATTGAATACTAAGCTCTGACTTCTGAAAGGTAATATCCCCTGTATTTACTTTACCTGCCACAAGTTCACGTAAATCCGAATTGCCTTTGGCAGCCTTAAGCCGATACATCCATAGATTCATTGTAACACTTTTAATATATCCACGTGTCTCGCGTGCCGGTATAGATTCTAGCAGTAGAAAGCTGTCATCCTGATAATCTATTTTTTTCAACCATTTACTCAGATTGCCTGGGCCTGCATTATAGGCAGTTAATAATTTAAATAAGTGCTGGTCAACTATGTCTATCTCTAATAGATGAGAGATGTAATCCTGCCCTAATTTTAAATTGATGTCTGGATTATTCAATAAATGGCGGTTTTTATTGAGAAAACGCCTGTCATTAGAAATAAAGGCAGCTGTTGCAGGCATGATTTGCATTAAACCAGATGCTTTAACACGGCTTCTAGCGAGCGGATAAAAACCCGATTCTTTTCTAATTATTGCATAAATTATGGCTGGATCAATATCGAAATCCACATGTGTTTCTGGCTGTGGATATAAAGCAGCATAAAAAATTTCGCCTGTATTTTTAAAATATAAATCTGCTAGTCTAAAAGCGAGCCCAGGCATATTATGCGTAACAGCAAACATCATCATATCTTTTTTTTGTTGATAAGTTGCCTCTTCATAAAGATACCGTAATTCTCTGCTCGCTTTTGTCCAATCCCCTATTTGTAACAAGGCAAGCACACGTCTGCCACCTCTGCTATTTACAAGCCAGGGAACAAAATCTTCTGAAACTTCAGGTTCATTAAAATCAACAGCAATTTTCTGCCCAGAAGTTTGCATTGCCATAAGGCCGTAAAAACTATCTGGAAATTTGTTGGCTATGTTAAGAAATTTTATGGCATTTTCAGGGTTATTTTCCTGTAAACTTAATCTATACGCCCAAAAGGCTGCGCCAGAGCGAAGCAAATCAGGTGCATCCTCCATTTGGGCAAGCGTTCTAAAATAAATGCCTGCCAACCCATGTTGATAAGAGCGATAAGATGCAAGCCCAGCGGCCCAATATGCCATATAGGATGTTTTTGGTGATTTTCCTATTGCCTGACGTGCTGTTAAGATGGCTTTATCATCAAGCCCATAGATAAAATAGGCATGCGCAATTTCACCTCGAAGGTGCGCCTCCTCAGAGGCTGTTAAATAACGCAGACTACTCGTTTTGCTGAGAAACACATTTGCATTTGTTGGCTCCCGTCGCAGATTGGCACGTCGCACTTGATAAGCAATTGATGCTGTCTGCCTAGGAGAGGCCCTGCCAGAATAGCTCTCTGGAATAGATGCGCGCCATCGTTGTGGCGAATGTTGTCCGACTCCGTTTAAATAGCCTTTTTTGGGCTCTTTTGGACTATTTTCTGATTTAGGTTTTCTTTTTTTTGCGAGCCAATTAATTCTGCTAGCATCTGGATGGTCAGAATAATTAGAAAGCCAGGTTTTTAATTCATCATAACTTGAACGCCAGGCATTTGGATGCAGATATTTCTGCGATTCAACATGCCCAATCAGCAATCGATTAGATAGCTGGTTTATCAATTGATCTGCTTTTCTTATTTCACCCATTTCCTGCAAAGAAAAAATTTTTTGATACAGCTCTGCATCAGCATCATTCAAGGGGTGCGGAAGTGACTTATCAATAAATCCTTCATAATATTCTTCTGCCGAACTAATCGGTGGAGAAAAAACACCTAATAATAAAAAGCCAAATAAAATAAGACTATAATTCGTTAGGAATCCGAAAATCTTTAGTGATTTAAAAAACATGAGATATTAGTCAACTTTTCTTATCTAAAAAATTACAGATTAATAAAATATATGCGGATTATTGGGAGTTAAGTCAATTAATCGGACTAGTTACATTAGTGATTGTGAAAAAATCTCATAAGGAACGGACCATCATCTCACGTTTTAAGGTAACCAAATCAGCAAAGGCTAATTTTTTTTGCGCTGGTGCACGAAGCAAATAAGAAGGATGAAGCGTGGAAAAAATACTGGTTGGGGATTTTAAACCCAAATCTTTATTTTCAAACTTTCCCCTTAATTTTAAGATACTAATTTGTGTATCTAATAATGCTTTTGCTGACACGCCGCCTAAGGCAACAATAATTTCAGGGCTTATTAGTTGAATATGCTTTTGAACAAACGGCATTAACAGGCTTATTTCTTCTTGCGTAGGCGTTCTATTACCTGGCGGGCGCCAAGGAATAAAATTGGTAATATATGTTTGCTGCCTATCAATCCCAATAGATTTTAACATTTTGTCTAATAGCTGTCCTGTCTGTCCCACAAATGGGATGCCCATACGGTCCTCATCCCTACCTGGTGCTTCCCCGATAATCATAATTTTAGCATTTGGATTACCATCAGAGAAAACCAACTGACTTGCTGTATTTTTTAGGCTGCAGCCCTCAAATTCTTGCAATGCTTTTTTCAACTGATCAAGAGAATTTACAGCTTGTAATAATTGTGATGATTCTTGCGATGAAATATTCTTACCTGGATGTGGCAAGTGTGAGAGTGCGATATTTTGTGGCTCAGCCAGTGTGGCTGGCTCAGAGTTTCCTTTTTGCTTCTTATGGTCAGACTCTAAATTCTTGTTATCTTGTTTCGGAATGAGTGCCAAATATTCTCGCACTCCCAAAATTGTATCAAAATTCATAGGGTTTTCTGTTATTGCCTCATCTGCGCCAATTTCCATCTGCCAGAAAAGTTGCGAAATAAGATGATTTTTTGGCGTTTTCTGCACTGACATCTTCTATTTTCTTACTATGGTCTAATTATTAGAAAAACTTTTATTCAATAGGGTATTAATAGAGTACCAAATAGCATTAAATGATAAAATATAAAATATTAATGACTAACGAATAAATTAATAATGTGAGGTATAAATGGAACGCGAATCAATGGAGTTTGACGTCATAATCATTGGCGGAGGACCATCTGGTATATCAGCTGCTATAAAACTCAAGCAGCTCGCCTCTGATCAAGATAAGGAGCTTTCTGTTTGCCTTGTTGAAAAAGGAAGTGAAATTGGCGCCCATATTTTGTCTGGAGCTGTTTTAGAACCACGCGCTTTAAATGAGTTACTTCCTGACTGGGCAGAAAAAGGCGCGCCTCTGGATACGCCAGTAAGCAATGACCAGTTTGTATTTTTATCACAAACTTCAAAATATACACTGCCAAACCCACCACAAATGAATAATCATGGTAACTATATTATTTCACTTGGCAATTTCTGTCGTTGGTTATCAGAACAAGCAGAAGCATTAGGTGTTGAGATTTATCCTGGTTTTGCTGCTGCAGAGATGCTGTATAATTCTGATGGAACTGTTCTTGGTGTTGCAACCAACGATTTGGGTGTTGGAAAAGACGGACAAGCTACCGATGCTTATATGCAAGGTATGAATTTAATAGGAAAACAAACAATTCTTGCAGAAGGCTGCCGAGGTCATCTCACAAAAGATTTGTTCGAAAAATTCAATTTAAGAGAAGGGAAAGATCCTCAAACATTTGCCCTTGGGATTAAGGAATTGTGGGATATTGAGCCTGAAAAATCAAAGCCGGGTACAGTATGGCACTCTGTGGGGTGGCCTCTAAAATCTGATACTTATGGTGGTTCATTCTTATATCATCTCTCAGGAAATCAAGTTGCTGTTGGCTATGTTGTTGGGCTTGATTATCAAAACCCTTACCTATCTCCTTTTGAAGAGTTTCAGAGATTCAAAACACACCCTTCTGTGCGCTCTGTGTTTGAGGGCGGAAGACGCGTATCTTATGGTGCTCGCGCCTTAAATGAAGGGGGGTTTCAGTCTATCCCTAAACTAACATTTCCTGGTGGCTGTCTTGTTGGATGTACCGCTGGTTTTTTAAATGTGCCAAAGATTAAAGGGACACACACTGCCATGAAATCTGGTATGTTAGCAGCAGAAGCCGTTTTTGATGCAATATCACAAGACATTTTAGAACCTGTTTCATACCAAGAAAAAATTGAAAAAAGCTGGTTATGGAAAGAATTATATAAGGTACGGAATATAAGACCTTCTTTTAACAAGGGGTTTGTTGCTGGAATGCTTTATTCTGCTCTAGATACCTATATTTTGAGAGGTAATGCGCCTTGGACATTTAAGCATCATTCAGACCACCTACAGCTAAAAGAAGCGCGTTCCTCTACCAAAATAGACTATCCAAAGCCTGATAATATTGTGAGCTTTGATAGAAATTCATCTGTTTATTTATCTTCTACTAATCATGAAGAAAATCAGCCTGTTCATCTTCAATTAATTGATAACACTGTACCAATTAATGTAAATTTAGAAAAATATGATTCTCCTGAACAACGTTACTGTCCTGCTGGTGTTTATGAAATCATCCGACCTGAAGATAACGCTGATCCATATCTGCAAATTAATGCTCAAAATTGTGTGCATTGTAAAACATGTGATATTAAAGATCCTACTCAGAACATAAAATGGGTAACACCTGAGGGCGGCGGAGGACCAAACTATCCTAATATGTAATCATCTAATGTTTTTATCAAAACAAGGGGGTGAAACAAAATGACCTGGATTTCACCTTTTTTAGTTCAACATGGGAAATTTTTTATTTTTCTTGTTTTTATGATGACTTCTTGTCAGCAGGTAAATGCGGATAAGATTGGCCCTAAATCAGGTAACCCTATTACTAACTATGAAGATAACACACACATAAAAACAGAAGAGATCGTGCCTACGAAAACGGACCCTGGCTCGTTAAATTTGTTTGGCTATTATCTGCGCGCCTTATATGCAGAAAAAAACCAAGATGTCGTATCTGCAGCTGAATTTTACACAGAGTCTCTTGCGCAAGACAGTGCCAATGAAGAACTTTTGCAGGCTAGTTTTTCGAATTTATATGCCAGCGGACAAATAATAGCTTCGTCAAAAATAGCCCAGCAAGCAGAAGCACTTAATTTAATATTGATGTTAGGTAGTGAGCCTGCATTAGCGATTGCCTCAAAAGAAGGAGATTGGAGAGCGGTGCTTGCCTTGAGTGATACTGCAATCCTTGAGGGAGGTAGCCAGCACATTGGATATATTTTTCGTGCTTGGGCTATGTATAACTTAGATCAAAAAAGTGCCGCTATTTCTATTTTTGAGACATTATCAGAGCTGCTAGAAGAACAAAAAATTGGTGATGCTAAATTTGTTAATTTATTTATTGCTCAATTATTTATTCTTGAAAATGAACTATCTCAAGCATCAGCCTACCTTTCAGAAATAGCGATAAACCGTGAAACCAATCCTGAACTAACAATTGCTGTAGCAGAAGCTTATGCATTAATTGGTCAAACCACACTTGCTAAGAAAATATCTGGATTTCTTTCAGAAAATTATAACCAAGAAGTAATGTATAGATGGATTGAAGAGCGTTCAAACCAGCAAATATCTGATAGGGACAAAAAATATTTTCTAGCGCAATCCATATTACAACTCAATCTATTCACCTTAACAGATGATACCATTCAGCTTCTAGAACGTCGCGCGCAATTGGCTCAATTTATAGCAAATTCTGCTGAAATCTCACTCCCGGCTGGTTATTTTACATTGTTTCAATTAGCTGATGACAAGAATGATTTTGAGAATTCACAGCGCTACTTCAATTCTATTAAAGAGACAGATCCAAGATTTCAAGTTGCTTTGATGCTTCATTTATATCAACTCAAGGAAAATAACAAAACGCTAGAAGCTATAAATAAACTCAGCGCCTACCTATCTGAAAACAGTAACAAACCCATTTTAGAAGAATTACTGGCTGATTTTTACCGAATGAATAACCAATTTTTTAATGCCATAAAAATGTATGAATCTGTGCTAAGTCACAAACCAAATTCAGGGGATGTTTTTAGAAAACTTGGGGTGTGTTATCAAAAAACACAGCAGCAGCAAAAAGCGGAAACAGCTTTTGCAATTGCACTTGAATTAAACCCTAATGATAGCAGTGCTCTAAACTATCTTGGTTATTGGTGGGCAGATGAAGGCAGAAATCTTGATCAAGCAATCGAACTAATTGTTAAAGCGGTAGAGCTTTACCCTGATAATGGATATTATGCTGATTCTCTTGGGTGGGTTTATTACAAAATAGGAGAGATGGAACGTGCTGTTCTTTGGTTAGAGCATGCTGTTCGGCTTACACCAGATGATGCTATTATTCATGAGCATTTGGGAGATGTTTATTGGATAGTTGGAAGACCTCTTGAAGCAAGATATAAATGGCAGTTTGCACTTGAAATGTATTCTGATGCAGCGCCTAAGAAACGCGTATTTCAGAAAATTCAATCTGGCGTGTCACATATAGTTATCCAAGATTAATTAATATAATGTCTTCTGATTTACCTCATAAACTTAAGTATATAGCGCCTGCAAAAGTTAATCTTTGTTTAGATATTGGCGCACGGCAAGATGATGGTTATCACCCATTAACTTCTATCGTTGGGTTTACAAAATTTGGTGATTCTTTATCCATTGAGTCTTCTAACCAAGATGAGTTAAAGCTAATTGGTCGTTTTTCAGATAAGATTGACACCAATATTTCTGATAATTTAGTTACAAAAACGCTAGATATTCTCAGAAAAAAATATAATTCTATACCCCCTCTAAAAATAGTAATTGATAAGCAAATTCCTGTTGGCGGTGGTTTAGGTGGTGGTAGCACAGATGCTGCAACTACATTTCTGGCATTGAATGAAATATTCAGCCTAGATATATCTTTATCAAATTTAGAAAAACTCGCTATTAAGATTGGCGCTGATGTTCCTGTATGTCTGCATCGAGGTTTTGTTAAAATGGAAGGTATAGGGAATGTAATCACGCCTATGCCAGATACTAAATTGGCCAAATATATTGTTCTTGCACATGCTGGCTGTGTTGCCAACACTAGAGAGGTTTTTAATAAATTTGATAAAAATTCTGCGAGCAAGGTCTCTTTATTACATCAAAATCCAAATGATATTGATCAATTGTTGAATGGTGGAAATAAACTGCAAGTGCCTGCGACAGAAATTTATCCTGAAATCGCCCTCTTGTTAAAAAAAATGCAGACATTATATCCAGGTGAGCTAAAAAAAGGAACATCAACAATACAAATGAGTGGAAGTGGGGCTAGTTGTTTTGCTTTATTTGATGATTCAGATATGGCAACTGCCTTCTGTCTTCAATTACGAAAAGCGGGATATTGGTCAGTTTCAACTGAATTTATGATTAATTTTTAATTAAGCATCAATTTTTAGATTGATCCTTTGAATTCAGGTCGCTAGATTGCGACTATCATTACTATAAAATTATAGTTTGATGGGGCGTAGCCAAGCGGTAAGGCATCGGTTTTTGATATCGTGTATCGTAGGTTCGAATCCTACCGCCCCAGCCATCACCATTCATCATCTACCCAAATGGCTATATTTGTTTTGGTCACTAATTATTTGGGTATAAAAAATACGATAAAAAACCTCCAAATCTTAGCTTAACGTTGTTCTTATGCGCTAATTTGCTTTGCAACTAGTTGCATCAAAGATAGCGTTCCATTGTTAAAACAAAAGGAGACTTCATGTTATTCGTCATAGAACATGGTGAAATAATTATTGGATATATGATGGGTTTTAGTACCTTTCTTATCAGAGAGATATATATTTCAATAAAGCGTTCTTTCATGCCCAATAAGCATGATATCCAAACCTTTTCAAAATATCGAATTTTATTTAATCGAGATTTATTAACATTATTTAGAACACATGATTTTAAGAAATCATTTCAGGCTAGCAAATTAGATAATTTTTATGCGTTTTTCTATAATGGTCTAGATACAGATTCTGAATATAAATTTCATAACAAAAAACTTGAAAAACACCGTGGAGTTTTATTATCTTCGATGCGAGAATTTTTAGATTTATCCCTAATTATTTTGCATGAACATTCTGTGGATGGAAATTCAAGTATAACAAAAGGTCACTCTGCTAAGATAAATTCTGAGAAAACTCGCATGAATTCTAAAAATTCCATTAATGCCTCTGCAGATGCTATTAATAAAGCATATTTAAAATTAAGTGATGCCTGTAACACGCATTTTGATTTTAAGATTTCTTATTTTAAAGATAAACCCAAAAACAAAATATGACTAATTTAGGATTTCTATTTAAAATTATTTCTAAAAATTTCCACCCACTAAACCATATCCATTTTCGGTGGTACAAATAAAGGATAAATCAGTAAGCGTTCTTATTTTTTGTCTGAGACGATAAATATGTGTTTCTAGGGTATGTGTTGCTAAGTCAGACTGAAACCCCCAAACATCTTGCAATAAGATATCCTTTGTTACAGGTTTTGGAAAAGCACGAAATAACATTTTAAGAATAAGTGTTTCCTTTTCTGTAAGTAGTATTTTCTTTGGCATTCCAGAAAGACCCAACATTTTATTGGCTGGCGTAAAATCCATAGGACCTATCGTAAATCGAGCTTCATCTGAAGATTTGAATTGTCTTAATTGCGAATTTATTCTAGCTAATAACTCACCAAATCTTATTGGCTTTGTAATATAATCATTCGCGCCAGCATCTAGACCCTCAATAACGTCATTTTCATCCCCCTTGCCAGTTAACATTAAGATTGGTTTTTCAAACCCTGTTTGACGTAATTTCTGACAAAATTCAGTGCCTGAACCATCTGGTAGTTCAATATCTAATAGCAATATATCAGGCTCAAACGTGTGTATTAATGCTTCTGCATCAGCAATATTTGAAGATGTATAAATCGCCCCTAACTTCTCTTTCTCAAGTTGAGAGCTAATCACTTCTGTTAAAAGGATGTCATCATCCACAATCAATAATTTAGCAGATGTTATGTCGTTTTCTATTATCACTTTACATCCTTTCTAGCTAAATCTGATGATTACGAATAATAAACTTCATAAACTTATTGCCATTTAATGCTAGTAAGTTTTAAACAGATTTTAATAGTATTATAATTCATTAATAAATCGTATCGCAAAATAGTTGGGTTAGGCAATTGGCAATTATTCCAAGAAACATCGCTGGTAAAATTGATACAGCCTTATCTGCTTTAAGGCGTGGGTCATTTATTATGATACGTGACCAAAGCCAGCGGGCTGGCTTTATTAGAGCTGCCGAATTTGCAGATTATGATTTACCTGAAATTCCACAATTAAGAAAAATGACCCCAAGCTTATGTTTCACAAGGCAGCATGTGTTATCATTAATGCCTAACAGCACCTCAAGCCGGACTGTCTTTAGTTTACCTGCAAATGCTTTAACTGGTGCACAAATTGTTGGTCTTTCCGTTGGCGAAGCACAGCTTTTGCCAAAAAATGCAACATTTCTCCCAGAACATGAAAACTCGCTTGTGGACTTAGCTATTCGAGTGGTGAAGTTTGCTAAGTTACTACCATCTGCGCTTTTATATCGTCTTCCTATAAGTGACGTTTATCAACAAGATAGGATTGCATCTGCTAATCAAATTCCTATTTTGGAGCTTTCCGAGATTGCCAGCCTTTCGTCAATCATGCCGTCCTTATCTATCAGTATAAAAGCGGACCTTCCATTGAAGGTTGCCCCTAACTCAAAAATTATAATGTTTAGGAACAGCAATGGCAAAGAAGAACATTTTGCAATTGTGGTTGGCGATGGGCTTACCGTAAAGCAGCCACTGGTAAGGCTACATTCTCAATGTGTGACAGGTGATGTATTTGGGTCTTTAAAATGTGATTGCGGGGAACAGCTAGAAACAGCCCTTTCTATAATGAATAATGAAGGTGCTGGAATTGTGTTATATTTGGCACAAGAAGGGCGTGATATTGGATTATTAAATAAGATACGTGCTTATGCTTTGCAAGATGCTGGGCTTGATACAGTTGAGGCTAATCACAGGCTAGGATTTAATACAGATGAGCGTGGGTTTAGTACTGCTGTTGAAATGCTTAATTTACTGAATTTAACAGAAATAAAGTTGCTTACCAATAATCCAGATAAAGTAAATCAACTAACTGACCTAGGCATTACAATTAAACAGAGAATACCCTTGCTTCTTCCTACCAATCCTCATAATGAAAAATATATCAAAGTTAAAAAAGATAAAACAGGTCACCTTATAGATTAAGTAAAAAATAAATTTAATAGGCTCTATCGCCAAATAATGCTGAGCCAATACGAATATGCGTAGCCCCTAATTTTATTGCTTCTTCAAAATCTGCGCTCATGCCCATAGACAGCCCAGATAATCCAGCCTTTTTTGCAAGATGGCTTAGAAAAGCAAAATGGGGACTGGCATCATCATCTATTGGCGGTATGCACATAAACCCAGCTATTGATAAGCCATAATCATGTATGCAGCATCTAGCAAATTCAACAGCTTGTTTTGGCTCGATTCCTGCCTTTTGTGGCTCCAATCCAGTATTAATTTGAATAAAACAGGACAGGTTTTTATTTTGTTTTTGCATCTCGTTAGATAGGGTTTTTGCTATTTTATCTCTGTCAATGGTATGAATCACATCAAACAATCGAACAGCATCTGCTGCTTTGTTACTCTGCAAAGCACCTATAAGATGTAACGTTATATCTGAATATATTGTTTTAAGAGGCAGCCATCTTGTCAAAGCTTCTTGAACTTGATTCTCGCCAAAACATCTTATTCCGCTATCCAATACAGCTTGAACACGCTGTAGCTCTTGGCGCTTTGACACAGCAATTAGTTCAACTTCAGAACGTTTTTTTTCGGCAATATCACAAGCTATTTGAATTCTATTTTCAATTTCGTTTAAATCTGCAGTGTTTTTTTCGGACATTTTTTGTATAATTTACCTTAGATGATATTAACTGTATAAATTCGACAGGCGAAGAACCCCAAATGCATATTTATACTTTTATTTAGGAACTTTTACTACACTCATTAAAAGCAGAGCCTACACTGTGTAATACACACCTGTTGCAAAAATAACACAGTTTAATATTTTAATTTATGTTTAATATGAATTAATAATTAAACTTTTGTAAACCTTACTTTATCTTAATGATTGGTCAATCCTGACTCAATTACGTTTTAATGGAGATGTTTATGCGTAAAATTCTTCTTGCTTCAACAGCACTTGTTGCTATTGCTGGTGTTTCTGCAGCTTCTGCTGAAGTTTCAATTTCTGGCAACACAGCATTCGGTTATAATTCTTGGTCAGATGACGGTACAGATGCTGCTACATCCGGTGCAAACAATAATAAATTCCTATCTGACACAGATATAGGAGCTTCTTGGTCAACCACTACTGACTCAGGTCTTTCAGTTTCTGTTTCTTATGACATAGACGCAAATGAGTCTGGTGCAACTATTTCAGGCGACTGGGGTAACCTAAGCTGGTCAGATGGTGCAGACGCACAAGAAGTCGGTCAAGGCGACGGTCTAGCAGTAACAGTAGTTACAACAGGAACAACCACACCTGATTATGCCGGTGAAGAGAGTATAGGCGGCGGAACAGTTGCTTACTCTAATAGTATCGCTGGAATTGATTTCGGTGTTGGTCTTACAAATGCCGGCGGATCCTCTTTGGCTGATGAGTCATCATGGGGTGTTGGTTACACAGCTGAAGTTGGCGGTGGCGCTACGGTTACTGTTGGTTATGCTTCTGCTTCAACATCTGCAGATAATACATCTGATACGACTACAGGTGCAGATGAGACAAGCTTAAATGGTTCTATTGAAATAGGCAATTTAACACTTGGTTTCGCAAGAAACACCAGAAAAGTTGAGCAAAACACAGCCGATAACTCTACAGACTTTATCGGTTATGAAGATTATAACTCAAACAACTTCAGTGTGTCTTATGCAATTAGTGATGTACTCTCAGTGAGTGCGGAGTCTGTTGCAGCAAAAGGTGATCAGGGTAATTCATCTGGTGTAGGCAAAGCAACTGATTATAAATATGATCGTAACACTTATGGTGTAGATTACACAATTGCTACTGGTGTAGCATTGACAGCATCATATTCAGACTACACACAGTCTGGCACAAATAGTACCGCAGTTTCTGGTACTTCTACAATGGTACGTGTAAAAGTTTCTTTCTAATTACCTAGAAAAAAGCTACATAGAAGGGGTCAGTTTACTGACCCCTTTTTTTGTTACATATTACTATTCAAAGGAGATGCGCATCAATGTCTAGATACCTAATTCTTATCATATTAATAAGCTTAACAGCCTGTTCATC
>JABJAN010000108.1 GCA_018666135.1 Alphaproteobacteria bacterium
AATTGCAAGGTGATGCCTATAACCTCGTAGCCCTGTTGCTTTAAAAGAGCTGCTACAACACTGCTATCTACCCCTCCAGACATTGCCACTACAACACGGGTATCAGATTCTGCTTTGGCAAATCCAAGAGAATTTAGTTTATTCTCTGACATAAATTGTCCTTGCTTATTTTTAAATTAGAAGTCAGATGGAACGTAAACGCGCAATCCTGATAATTTTTCATCTAGCTTAATTTGACACCCAAGACGAGACGTAGGTGTTAAATTAAAAGAAAGATCAAGCATATCTGATTCATCTTCAGATGGCGCACCTAATTTTTTATAATCTGCCTCATCAAAATACACATGACATGATGCACAAGATAGACTACCACCGCAAGTCCCCTCAATTCCCATATTAGAATCTCTGCCTACTTCCATTAAAGAGGTACCGTCTCTTGCCTCAATTTCATGTTC
This sequence comes from Alphaproteobacteria bacterium, assembly GCA_018666135.1. Lineage (GTDB taxonomy): Bacteria > Pseudomonadota > Alphaproteobacteria > Puniceispirillales > Puniceispirillaceae > UBA5951. The sequence continues at coordinate 456 of JABJAN010000108.1, forward strand.
ACTTCCATCAGGCTTTATATAAGTAATAACTGGCATTTACACATCCACTCCCTTTTTAAATAGATGATTTAGACTGATGGCGTTTGTACAGCGCAATCAATGCATCTGCAAGAGCATAGAGTTCATCTTCTGTATTCTCCCAACCAAAAGAAATACGAATGACGTTGCTACTTAAATTACCAAACCCCATCGCTTTCATAACATGGCTTTCTTGAACTTTGCCAGACGAGCAAGCTGCTCCTGAACTAATGGCAAACCCCTCCATATCAAGCGACATAACCGCTATTTGAGCTGAAAGGGCAGGCAGTAACAAACTAACCGTATTATCTACACAAGAAGAATCCTGTGTAGTAAGCATAATTTCTGGACAAGCTGTTTGTATTTTTTTAACAAATCTGGAGCGCCATTCAGACCAGTGCAGTGCGTGCTCATGCCAATCACAAGCCGCCTTTGCAGCAGCGCCAAAGCCGGCAATACCATAGATATTTTCTGTTCCAGAACGTCTTCCCTTTTCCTGCCCGCCACCTTTGAGCAGTTGTGATATTTGTTTTCCAGGGGCAACCCATAAGGCGCCTACGCCTGGCGGACCACCTATCTTATGAGCAGAGAAACTAGCCATTCCAAGACCTAAACTCGCCCATTGATCAAGCTTTATAGGTATTTTTCCAAGCGCTTGCACCATATCACTATGCAAAGCGACATCATATGAGCGACATAATTCAAGTATTTTTTCGAACGGCTGAATCCTACCTGTCTCATTATTTACCAACATTACAGATACAAGGATATTTCCGCCAATATCCTTCGCCCTTTTGATGCTGATTTCTAAATTATTAAGATCAATCTCACCATCTTTAGTGACATTGATTTTTTGTATATCTGGTCGTGCTGCCAAAACAGCATCATGTTCAACAGCACTAGCAATAACCTGCTCAAACCCTAAAAGCGCGGTATTATTGGCTTCTGTACCGCCACTAGTGAAAATAAATCCAACAGCATTTCCAGCTGTTAATTCAGCTAGTTCTGCTCTTGCAGTTTCCATTATTTGACGTGAGGTTCTGCCATATGAATGAATTGAAGATGGGTTGCGCGCTGGTCCCATTAACGCGGTCATACATTCTGCCGCTTCTGCTCTTAATGGGGCAGAAGCATTGTAATCAAGGTAAATTGTCTGACGCATCACTTATTAAATTTAACCTCAAATAATATCGCCAATAAAATAAGGAGGGGAATCATAAAAGCAGACAGCCAACTGGCTTCTTCTCTTAAGATTATAAATATTTTTCTTGATGATTATAGTTCCCCAAAAACCCCCTTGCTGGGAGTGTTTTTAGATGTTTATTTATTTTCTAATTTATTTGTTATATCTACATCATCAGTGCTGTTATCTAATAAATCTGATGTTAGATGGTCTGACTTTTGTTCTTCTAAAATTTTTATTTGTTCTTGCATAAGCGATATTTCCTGGGTCATCCAAGAAAGCGTCTTTTCAGTTTGATCTGCTGCCGCCATATCAAATATGGCATAAGCAGTGAAACGCTCGTCAGCGCGCTTTTTGGCAACTGGCTTAGCAGGAACCCCTACCACAGTCACGCCTTCCCCTACATCTTTGGTTACAACCGAGTTACCGCCTACTCTGGCACATTTACTAATCGTTATTGGTCCTAATATCTGAGCGCCCGCTCCAATTATTACATTATCGCCAACAGTTGGATGTCGTTTGACCATACGCTGTTGGTCTGTATTTTCCGCAGGATTAACACCCCCCAGAGTGACACCATGATATATCGTCACATTTTCACCAATAACAGCGGTTTGCCCTATAACAACACCCATTCCATGATCAATAAAAAATCCAGCGCCTATTTTGGCTTGCGGATGTATCTCAATCCCTGTAAGCCAGCGTGCAAATAACATAATTGCCCTAGAAATAAATTTCAAATTCACGTTCCATAAAAGGTGCGCAATCCGATGAAACAATAAAACATGAAAGCTTGGATATAAAAAAATTGCAGCAAACACGCCTTGAGCTGCTGGATCGCGTTCCAAAATAGCTTTTAAGTCTTTTCTAAGTGTGCCTAGCATTCTGATTTCCTAGCGACTTATATTTTTTCGTCATTAGTAGGTAATAATAAATTTAATATACATAACATAATTATTATTTGCTATATGTAAGATTCTGAATAAGATTATCAACATACTTGGTATTTATTTTCACTTCGTATATACCTTTTGAGCATCAGCTAATCTGAATTTGGAATTTATATGCCAGAAGTTATTATTAATGGACCAGAAGGTCGGTTGGAATGTCGTTATATGCCAGGCAATAGACCTGATGCACCGACAGCCATAATCCTACATCCTGAGCCAAATAAGCGGGGCACGATGAATAACCGTGTTACCTTCGCATTATACAAGCTATTTCAAGCGCGTGGTTTTTCGGTGTTGCGTTTTAATTTTAGAGGCGTTGGCAAAAGCCAAGGCTCCTATGATAATGGCGAGGGGGAACTTGCAGATGCCGCAACTGCAATGGATTGGCTGCAAAACCAGCATCCTGGCTCCAATGAGTGCTGGATTTCTGGATTTTCTTTTGGTTCGTGGATTGGAATGCAGCTAATGATGCGCCGTCCCGAAATAACTGGTTTTATTTCTGTATCTCCTCCTGCAAGCACGCATGACTTTACATTTCTGGCACCCTGCCCTGTTTCAGGATTAATCGTTCAAGGGGGTCAGAATACGCTGGTCACCAATGACCGAATTGTGCAACTTGTTGATAAAATCTCTAAACAAAAAGGGGTTACTATCGACGTAGCTATTATTGAAGAAGCAAATCAATTCTTCAGCGCTCACCTCAATGAGGCTATGGATGAGGTAGCTGCTTATGTTGATGCACGTTCAAGTCAGACCAACCAGACTGTCCCTTCTATTATTGGTTAAGGAAGCTTTTTTGTGAGCCCATCTGTTTATCGTTCCGAATTTATAAATTGCATTACAGCCAGAGGATATATGCATCAAGCTACTAATCTTGAAGGATTAGATGAGAGATGTGATTCCCACCCAATAACAGCCTATATAGGCTTTGATTGTACTGCTGATAGTTTGCATGTTGGCTCATTAGTGCAAATTATGATGCTACGACAGTTGCAAAAAACAGGTCATAAGCCAATTGTATTAATGGGCGGCGGAACAACAAAAATAGGCGACCCTTCTGGCAAGGATGAGGCAAGACCTCTGTTATCAGACCAAGATATCGCTCATAATAAAGCAGGCATTTTAAAGATATTCAAACAATATCTGAGCTTTGGGGACGACCCAACTGATGCAGTTATGATTGATAATGCAGATTGGCTAGAATCAATATCCTACATCCGATTTTTACGAGATTATGGTAGTCATTTTTCTATCAACCGTATGCTTAGCATGGATTCAGTCAAATTACGGCTCGACAGAGAACAAAACCTTTCTTTTTTAGAATTTAATTACGCTATTTTACAAGCCTATGACTTTATGGAGTTGCGCCGTCGCTATGGGTGTGAGTTACAAATGGGTGGGTCAGACCAGTGGGGCAATATTGTTACTGGCATTGATTTAACACGAAGAGTAGATAATCAAGAGGTTTTTGGTCTGACTTCGCCTCTTATAACTACTGCTTCTGGTGCCAAGATGGGAAAATCTGCTAAAGGCGCTATTTGGCTTAATGAGGAACGATTATCCATTTTTGAATTTTGGCAATTTTGGCGAAATACAGAAGATGCTGATGTAAAAAAATTTTTACAGCTTTTCACAGAGTTACCAATGGATGAAATAGAACAGCTAGCTGCTCTTCAAGGTGCTGAAATAAACCAAGCTAAAATAATTTTGGCTAATCAAGTCACACAATTATGCCATGGAGATAAAAACGCAGCTATGGCAGAAAAAACAGCATCTGAAACATTCAACAAGGGTGTTATGTCAGAGGGACTGCCACAATTAGAAGTATCTGCTGATGCGTTAGATGATTTTTCTGTTCTAGATGCGTTTGTTCAACTCGGACTTGCAGATAGCAAGGGTGCTGTAAGACGTCTCATCAAAGGTGGTGGTGCTAAAATCAACAATCATCCTATCAGTGACGAAGCAATCATACTAACAAAAGAAGATTTTGATATAGACAAAAAGCTGCAATTATCTGCTGGCAAGAAACGTCATGCAATCTTAACCTTAATCTAGTTTTTTTATCATTTTTCAGTCGGTGTTTGCAGGCGCGTGCCAGATTCTTCTGTAAGCCATTTGGGTGAGAGAAGATTTCTAAAAAGCCCTGGCGCAATCACCGAGGAAGGATTGAATGTTGTAACAGGGTCTGTTATCTGACCTGACATCTCAAATTGAGTTGCAAGTAATCCATGTCTATCTTGGCCAATTATCATGTCACTGAAAAATGGAATAATACCAATAAGATCAGATAATAAACTTAACGGCGCTAATATACCTCTTACCTGAAGTTCCTCCGTTTCTCTGTCAAATTCGCCTGCTAATGCAAACTTTAATGCCTGCCCACTAGCCCTAACTTGCTCCAAAATACGACGGTTTCCCTCCGTTTTAATAGTAGCAACTCCAACATCAAATTTTGTTCCATCACCTTCTATAAGGGAATACACCCCTACAAGAGATAAAACAGATAACATCCGTATCGATCTTGGCGCCTCTATAACGCTAAAGTTAGTTATATGTATATCCGTGGTAAAATTATCGAATTGTTTGTTTTGATAATTATTGGTTAGGATTAGGTCGCCGCCACGTATTGTATCCAAGATATCAAGACCGAGTAAAGTTCTACCCGCATTTTGACTTTTGATAATTAATTGTGAAGTATCATCTGGCATACTCTGATAGGACAAAGTTGCTTCTGCGCCGCCTATAAGACCTGTGCCTGACAATGTCTCATGCTGCTTATCAAATACTGCATCAATGGTTGCCTCTTCAATTAAAGCAGCCATTGACACTAATAATGTTCCGTTCAAGATAGCTGAGCCTGCTCCATCTCTGTCGATTTTGCCAATTAAACTTCCCTGCAGCGTGATATCATCTACCAGCTGTATTCTTGCAGAGGAAAAATCAAAACTAATATCTCTATTCTCGTTTACGCCATCAGTTCTGCGTAGAAATGTTGTATCTATTAGCCCCCCTTCAGCGACAACGTCAAAAGAGCCATCTTCAGCTATGGTAACAATAAGGTCATTTATATCATACCCAGGCATTCTAAAGTCAGTGATATTGGCTTTGATAACAGTTGAATTCTCATCAAGATAGACAATTCCAGTTGCCTGCAATGTACCTATCTCTGCCTGCTGAATTTTAATGCTTCTTACAAAATTATCCCTAATATCAACAAGCAGCTCTATATCTCCGACCTCTCCTGGGAGCTTAGTCCAGTTCAATAGGGGCAAATTTAACGACGAGTCTTTAAGTTCGCCTGTTATATTAACGCTTCCTGTACGCATTTCAGTATTATAATTGAGTAACCATCGCATCTGCGAGCTTCCAG